>DRLW01000546.1 GCA_011375275.1 Bacteroidota bacterium | reverse complement strand
GGCCGTGTTGTTTATCGATTTTCTCATAACAAAAAGTATTCTGATCTTCTATGCATAACCAGATTGCTCCATCCCGATTTATGCACAAAGTAACGCTTGTCCGTCCGAAGCGAACTGTGAAGAAAACGGGGTAGAATAAATATGGAAAAAAACGGATTCCCGCAGGAAGAGGTCATCAGCGTTGAAAATGTATCGTTTACCTATGGCGACGATATGATTCTCGACGATCTGTCTCTGGACGTTTATCGAGGTGAAACTCTGGTCATCCTCGGCGGCAGTGGCGCCGGCAAGAGCACGTTGCTGCGTTTGATCATGGGCCTGATACGGCCGACGCGCGGAAGAATATGCGTTCTGGGCCAGGATATCACCCAGCTTTCGGAAAAGCAGTTAAGGCCTGTGCGCAAATCTCTCGGATTTGTCTTCCAGGGCGGCGCGCTGTTCGACTCTCTGACCGTGGCCGAAAATGTCGCCTATCCGATCAAAGAGTACAACCCGAAGATCGACGAGCATGAGTTAAAAGAGATCGTCCACCAGACTCTGGCTTATGTGCACATGGAGAATTTTATGGATGTGCGGCCCTCGGAGCTTTCCGGCGGGCAGAAAAAACGCATCGCCATAGCCCGCGCCGTGGTGACCAAACCGGAGATCATCCTCTACGATGAGCCGACCACCGGCCTCGATCCTATCGTGGCACGGCGCATCAACGACCTCATCAATCAGTTGCGCGAGGAAAAAAATATCACCTCGATCGTGGTGACGCATATCATGCAGGATGCCTTCGCCATCGCTAACCGTCTGGTCATGATGAAGGATGGCAAGATGGTGTTCGAAGGCCATGCAGACCAATTGATGCTCTCGGAAGACCCGTATATTCAGCAATTCGTAAGGTAAGGATAGATTATGGCTACAAGAAAAGACCTGACCTGGCGTGATGTCAGGGTTGGTGTTTTTATCGCTACAGGGATAGCAATTCTTGTTTTTATCATTTTGATCGTTGGTACCAATACCAAGAAATTCAGCAGTAAGTTTACCCTTTATACCTATGTGCCCAACGTCCTCAGCCTGAACCCCGGGGCTTTTATCACGGTTTCCGGTATCAAAGCCGGTACTGTGGGAGATTTTGAATTCGAGGAGCGTGCCGGGGAGTATGGCGTGCGCATGTCTCTTTTTGTCGAAAAAAAATACCAGCACTGGGTTACGGAGAGCAGTGTCGCACGCATTCGGACATTGGGGATTCTCGGTGATAAATACATCGAAATCAGCCTGGGAACTGCCAATGAACGCGTGCTGCAGGATGGTGATTTCATCCCGACGGAAGTCCCGTTTGATTTTGAAGCCATCTTGCCAAAAGCAGAGGAAATGCTCAATACGCTGCCGAAAATCATCTCTTCTCTCGATCAGGTATTGGCCAAGATCAACGCCGGCCAGGGGACTCTCGGCCGCCTCGTCAATGATTCACTGATGGGTGCAGACCTGGCTCGGGCATCGTCCAGCCTGGCAGACCTGTCACAGTCCATGAATAAAAAGACCGGTTCTCTCGGTAAATTTATCAACGAGCCGCAGGCGTATGATCATCTGGTGAAACTGATGCGTGATCTCGATAGCCTGGTTACCCACGTGCGTTCCGGACAAGGCTCACTCGGCAAGTTCGTCACCGATTCAACCCTGTATGCCAGCCTGGCCTCAGCCAGCCAGAGAGAGGATTCTGCCACGGCTGAGCTCAACAGCACAAAAGGTACGGCCGGCCGGCTTCTCAATGATGACCGCGTCTATACCCACCTCGACAGCCTGCTCGACGAGCTGAATAAGATCATCAAGGATATGAAAAAATATCCGCAAAAATACTTCAAAATCGAAGTTTTTTGATTCCTCCCATCTGAATAGCTGATGAATGGACCGCTGGTGGTCGTGAGCTCTCGTAAATGGCGAGGCCGCCGTCCATCAGCGGTTTTGCTTTTCCGGCCATAGATTTTGTTGTAACTTACCCGGATCAGGCTCGTTATTCTGCATTTGTTCGTGCTGGCTTACGTTCCGGTTTCTGCGGAAATCCACTGTGTTCAGCGCAAGATGCGGATCGTGCCACCATCCGCCTTTCCGGAAGCTCCTCGACAAATTTGCTTATTTCTTTTTTTCGTGCTCCGGCGGTGCGATTGATAAAGGTGCAGCCATGCTGAGCAAAATGGATGAAAAGACCACTGCCCGGTTTCGGGATATTCCGATGTTTATTGGGCCCATAACCTTTTCTGTGTGGAATGAGAGATAATGTCTGAAAAAGCGGCAGCGTTGTTCGCGAAAGTCCTGACCACGATACGGCAGAATTCGACGCTTTTCTGGCTTGGCAGTGCCTGGTTTTTATTCAGCCTGCTGCTGTTGAACAGCGCCGGGGGACCGGATGGTTTGACATCGACCATTCTGGTACCTTTTTTCATTCTGTGGGTGATGGTGCTCAGGCGCCTGAACGAGAAATTCCCTGATATCGTGCCGGCCCTGCTCTTTCTTGCCATCGGCCTGGTCATGGTGTTGAGTAAAGTCGTGGCCCTGCAAATGGGTACAGTGTCAGGCGGTTGGTTTCTTGCCGTCGTACAGACTCTGCTGCTGATCGCCTGCATGCTCGTCCTGGGCCTGATCATATTTTCCACCAGCAAAAGGGGCTGGTTCGTTCTGGTGCTATATACCCTGGTTGCGCAATGGGGTATCTCCAGCCTGTACGAGTTGGATAGTTCAGCTTCACCGCTGCCCTATTTTGTCAACAATCTGCTGCCTTTCCTCGTGCTCTTTCTGTTGCATCTGCGCCGAACACGCTGGTTGGAGAAACTCTCCCGCACGCAGTGCTGGCTGGCTCTGGGGGTGGCCATTGTGATCGGTATGGAGCTGCTGAGTGAAAAGAGTGTTTACGTGGTCCGCTTTTACACCGGCACGGATTTGTCGCTGATTAATTATGGCCTGCCCTATTTCTTCCTGTTGTTCGTTTTGTTGTTTTTGCTCGCCATTGTGGTGAAGTTGCCCCTGGTGATGATCTATAACCATGCCCGCCTGAAACGCAAATTGTGGATCGCCGGTCTGCTGCAATCGACGATTCCGCAGATAAGCCAGTTGCTCATCCTGCTCGTGGTTTTTTTCTATGTTATAGCCGGCTGGCAGGGATTTCAGGTGAAAAACGGTCTGGAGAACGAGTTGCTCAACGTCTCGAAGGGCAACAGTAACGGCAGGGATACTTTTGTCATACCCCTTGATTCGTCAGGGCAGAAATGGCCTCTGACCGCTATGCAGGTGCCTGAAGGAGAAATGCTGCCGGCCAGCAAAGGCGTGCTTGCCCTCGCCGATAGTACCGGCCAGCCGGCCTATTTCCTTTTTCGCAAACGTACCTATTCGGATACCCTCGCTCTGGTGCAGCTGCACCAGGATTTTCTCGAAAAGTTGACAACGTCCTTCGTCCCTTTCGCCGGTTCTTCGTTACTGGCTTATGCCGGTGAACCCGGAACGCTTGAATCCTGGTTCTATCGTTTGGAGTCAACGCAAACCCATGACAGGTTCCAGATTTTCCCGTTCAACATCTTCGTGCGCAGGCCGCAAAGTGTTGTGCTGGCAAGCCAGTTTTCTCCGGGGCGTTCCCGTTCCGGCAGGGGGATGGCCCGAGCAATGCTCGATCGTGGCGGTATCGTTGTCGGGCGCGTTTTGCTGCCTGTGTATGACAGCAGGTTCCAGCGTGCTGGCTCGTATTTTATCGATGTTTTTTTCCGCCCAACTGAACTCACCTTTGCCCGCCCGCTGACCTCGTTATTGCTCAATCTGCTCATCGCTTTTTTCCTGATCAATAGCCTTGTGATCCGGCGTATGGTCAAATTCGGAGAGGAGATTCATGATATTATCGTGCGTAAATTTCAACTTTTGCAACGCGGTATTCGCGAAATAGCACGGGGCAACCTCGATTATCAGGTGCAGATTGACGGTGATGACGAGTTTGTCGAGCTGGCAGGACATTTCAACGAGATGAGCAAGAAGCTCAAGGCGAATATCGCCGAACTGCATGAAAAGAACCGGCTGGAATCAGAGCTGCGTATTGCCCGGGAGGTACAGCTCAGCCTGCTGCCCGGCTCTCTGCCTGAGATACCGGGCTATGAAATTGCTGCCGACCTGCGTACGGCTACGGAAGTGGGGGGCGATTTTTACGATATCCAACACCTCGGCAATGGCGTGTACATGTTTACCATCGGCGATGTCAGCGGGAAGAGCACTTCGGCAGCGTTTTATATGGCTCAGGCCATCAGCCTCCTGCGATATTCCCCGCAGTTCACGTTTGATCTGCGCAGTATCCTGGCGCGGCTCAATGATTATTTCACAGCAGAACACGCCGAACGGCACATTTTCGTGACCATGGTTATCGGCATTCTGGATACGAAAAAGGATACCGTCACCCTGGCCAGGGCCGGGCACACCGAGCCGGTACTTTTGCATGGCTCAGGCCCTCCGGATCGCGTGTTGCAGATGATCCATAGCAAGGGGCTGGGGATCGGGTTGACGCCGAATCGGGCGCAATTCGAAAAGAATATCGAGGAAAAAAAGGTCCGTCTGAAAGCCGGTGATGCTCTGGTTCTTTATACGGATGGAGTCGTTGAAGCCTCGGTGCGCAGAGAAGATGTCCCGGATGACGAAGCGGTTGGTTTTTTCGGTGATGAGCGTTTTCAGGAGATATTGAAGCAGAACAGGAGAACAGGCGCCCGGGAAATGACAGAGCAAATCATGGCCGGGCTGCAGGCTTTTTACGGCGGTGCTCCCCTTTTTGATGATTATACCATCATGGTTATCCGGAAAAAGTGAAAGTTTCGGGCAGGCGTGAAGTCTCCCGGAGTTCAGGAAGCTGCAGCGGCGACACCGTTTTTATCAAACAGGGCAGCAAACGCGGCAGTAGCTGTTTTGTCGCCATGGATGTGGATCTGACCATCTGCGAGGGCTTTGCGCCACATGGCGTTGTCATCTTTTTTGAGCAGTTTTTTCCACGTTTTGTGCGGCAGCATAACGGTGACAGGAGCAGCTTTGTTGAAACCACGCACGATCTGCTTACCCGGGATGCGGACATGCCAGGCCTCGGGCTTGCGTTCACCGCTGAACGCGAGATTGATGATCTGGGGGATGGTGTCGAGATGACCGGAATGCTGGGTTAAGAACTGAGATATCTCTTCCGGAATCGAATTCATTTGTGCCATCTGTCGTTTTCTCCATCGATAAAAGTCGTCTTCACAACCCTGTAGCAGTTTTTCGTAACCTGCATCCGGAGGACGAAGCTGCCAGCGCGGTTTAGGATACCTGTTTTTAAAATTATGAAGGGGTGTGGAATCCAGAATTTGAAATGCCGGACTCGGAGACTTCGCGCACTACCAAACTATCGGCATGGGAGGAAAAATCTGAATTGTGGCAGGAATATACTCCAAAACCCGAGCCTGCGCAAGAAACTTTTTACATTTTGTTAAAAAATCTCTCTGTGGCACGAACCCGCTCGTAGTGCGCACTTCAGCACGCTCGCTCGGGCATACTGCACTTGGAAAACACGCCGGAGTGGCACGACCCCGTTCGTAGTGCGCGCTTTAGCGCGCCTTTCGAACATGTTGTGCCCGTGGCAGGCACGCTGAAGCGTGCACTACGAACGAAACAGGAAGGCGGTCCGCATGCATGACCAGGCTCAAAGCCAAAAGCGCAGGCCAAAGGTCAAGCCATCAAT
>DRLW01000545.1 GCA_011375275.1 Bacteroidota bacterium | reverse complement strand
TTCTCGGAGGAGCAGACTCCCTGCAGACCGATTTCGGCTTTGCCGCCGAACAGGATATCGTCCTGGAAAATCTCTGGCCGGACTCGACATATCTCTACACGATTTCTATGCGGGACAGTGTCGGGAACAATGAAGTTTATGCGGGCAACAGCTTCTTCATCGCTGTCAAAAGCGATTCTGTTGCGCCCGAATTCTCCGGCATATTTGCTCTGCAGACAGACGAGCGCAGCTTTCGTTTCACCTGGAAAACCGATGAGCCCAGCCGTAGCTGGGTTGAGATCAACGGTGCCGGCAGCGCTCTTCGCAGCGAAATCAGCACCCGGTATTCGCGGCTGCATGAGCACACTATCACAGCGCCTGAGGCAGAAGGTAACTACACCGTGCGCCTGATGGCCAGGGATTACGGTGGCAATACCGCCTCAGCAGATACGAGCCTGCTGCTCCCGGACGCTAACTTTATCGCTTTTTTCGAGGCCGGAACCGTGCAGGAGCGCACGGGTGGGACGATAGCGGAAAATGGCGGCTGGCTGGCGCACTCTGCAGGCTATCTCGGGCAGCCCATCTCCCTGCCGGATAGCGGGAACTACCGCCTGCGCTTCGCAGCGCGCAGCCTGGCCACAGATGCCTCGCCGCAGGTAACGCTCTCAGCCGGCGGCGATTCACTGACAACCTTCGCGATCGCAGGAGACAGCCTGCAACATTTTGCCGCTACAGTTTCTCTTCCGGCTGGTGACTACGCTCTCCGCCTGGCGTGGCAGGATTTGAACCCGGCAGACAGCTCAGCCTTTCTGCAGATCGACTGGCTGGATGTCAATAAAGTGCCCATGACAACAGGTATCGCGGACGGACAGCAGGTGGCTGTGCCAACAAATTTCCAGGTCTCTGCCGCCTACCCCAACCCATTCAATCCGAGCACGGCGATCAAAATTTCTGCGCCTGAGACGGCCAAAATACGTGTGTTGATTTTCAATATCACCGGACAGATCATTTTCAGCCGGGAACTCGGGAGAGTGAATGCAGGAGAGTATGTCTTTCGCTGGAATGGACGCGATGATAAGAACAGGATCGCAGGCAGCGGCGTGTATTATGCCCGAATCGAGATACAGAGCGCAAAAGGGATGGAATTTTTCGTGCGCAAACTCAGTCTGCTCAAATAACCGGAGAATTCACTCACTGAAAAGCCCGGCAGCGAACTCGTTGCCGGGCTTTTTTTGTTCCGATCAATTCTCATGGCCCCTTGCGCAGATAAGACACTCAGCCTCGACTCCCCTGCATCGGGGGCTGGTCACGGTCGCCGGGACGGCGCATGCGTGCGCGCGAAAACTGCCACAGCAACAGGATGACAAATGTCAGAATGACGAGCACGATCGTGACAGGATAGGGTTCAAACTCAAACCAGCGCTCATACTGGCTCTGATTTTGTGGAGAAGCTGAGAGCGGGGAAAACAGGGCGAGAGAAAGCAGCAGAGAAAAGCCCGGATAACTGGCAGCAAAAACGCGGAACAGCCCTCGCCGGCGTGCTGATGATGGAAAAAATCCGGATGATTTCAGCGAGGGTCTTCGGGGGGGCACTTCATTACTGTTCATGCAAAAATCCGAAATTGTTCAACATGACGGATTGACGCCGGCACAGCCGGTAGAAAACAGTAGCGAAAAGTGCTCTGAATTGCAAGCAGATTTTACTGCCCCCCCGCGTTCAGAACGGGCAGGAAATGAGTGCTGTCAGGAGACGGATGCCTGATGAAAATTTTCACGCCAGCGAACACTGTGAACACGAACAGGTGCGAGGAGACTAAGGCATCGTCCTGTTTGAAAAAAGCCCAAACCCTGCGGAGGAGCTGTCTGAAACCACTTTACCGCGGCATGAAATGGTGGTGACATGTCCTCCGCCGGGAGTTTCACCGTCAGGTTTCGCAGGGGGGCAGCCGAAAACGCCGCACACTATTTGATCCGTACCAGCTCGATTCTCCTGTTGGCACGCCGCCCTTCTGCAGTTTCATTCGGCGCGATAGGGTTTGCCTCGCCATACCCTGTACAGATCAGGCGTGCCGGCTCAACCCCTTTGCTGATCAAAAAAGCACGCACGCTGTTGGCCCGGCGCAGGGACAGGCGCAGATTGCTCTCCGCATGGCCGCGGTTGTCTGTGTAGCCGCGGATTTCCAGCGAGATATCCTGTTCCTGTTTGAGAATACGCGCGATCTTTTCCAGAATTTGATAACTGGTGCTGCTGAGCCGATCCGAGCCGCTGTGAAAACTCACGCCTTCCATCACCCGGCGCTCACCGATGCGCAACCAGGGTACGGTATCCGGCGCGCCGTCGTCGTCCTGATAGCCGTTGACAGTTTCGGGATGGTTTGGGGCTGCATCCTCAACGTCCGGGATGCCATCGCCATCATTGTCCGGATCGGGGATACCATCCTGATCCTGAAAACCATCCTTGTCTTCAGCAACATTGGGCGCGGCATCGCGCACATCAGGGATACCGTCGCCGTCGTTGTCCGGGTCCGGCATGCCGTCGGTGTCTTCAAAATCATCGAAATCTTCGGCATGATCCGGTGCTGCATCCTTGCTGTCCGGAATGCCGTCGCCATCGTTATCGAGGTCCGGAATGCCGTCATGGTCTTCAAAACCATCCATATCCTCGGCTTCATTCGGTGCCGCATCCCGCAGGTCCGGAATGCCGTCGCCATCATTATCCGGGTCAGGCGCGCCGTCGTGATCGGCGAAACCATCGAAATCTTCCGGGTTGTACGGATCGCTGTCCTCGGAATCATAGATACCGTCACCATCTTTATCCGCGTCACTTTTGAAGTGATACATGAAACTGAGGTTGGCGTTGAGGAAGCCGTCAGCATCGTTGCGGGCCACACGACCGTCCAGGCCATCGGAGAAGGCGTAGTTGTAGTTCCCGGAAAACTGCACCGACCACCTGGGTGTGAGCAGAATTTCAACCCCGGCGCCAAACAGAGCGACCTCTTCCCAACCCTGAAATTCCTGCCCATCCTGGCTTTTCAGCGGGCTGGTGCGGTCCGGACCAAAGGCACGGTAGCGCAGCCCACCGGCACCGCTGTAGATATAGGGGGATACGCGCATTTCCGGAAAGAACAACAGGATGACACTCAGTTTTGCATCGAAAATGTCGGTATAAAACTGATTGAACGGTATTTCATCACGCAGAGCGCTATAGCCGGAATTGATCTGCAAGCCGAGAAAAGGAAAAGGCATAACCCGGGCAAGAAAGGATACCGAAGGTGTATACCCGCTTCGCTGTAAATCCCCCTGATAGTGTTGAACCCCAGCCTGTACGCCGATGCCGATCGGGCCGCGTTTGAACTGTGCTGTGCCGGACTCGGCCATGAACAAGAAACTCGAGGCGAGAAGCAAGATCAATTGGGTGCGCATATCGAACCTCCTGGGTCGCGAAAAATCCATCCCGGTAGAGTCAGAAAATTTATCATTCGCTTAAAAAACCAGAATACCTCCATCAAAGGGCATACCAAACAGCCCTTGAAAAAATTTTCAGCCATCACCGGGATGGGGACTGCGATGCACGTGGCGTGCCACAGTCCGGTGGTGAATTCCGGTTAAACAGAATTATCGGCAGAGCAGAAAGAAATATAGCCCAAAAGTAACAACCCGGAGACATGTCCGGAATAACCGCAAAAGAATCAGAAGATTAGGTCAGATAAAAAATTCAGTCGCTCAGGCGATGCGGCGCATCAACTGAAAAAATGTGTCATATTTTGAACCAAAACGGGAAGTGGCACCCTGACAGTCGAGGAAGATTCCGGCACTTTATTTCGGCCGGGATGAAGAGACAGGCATGCGAATCACCAGTAGTGCACCGGCGGGAACAGGCGCCGGGCGGGAACTGAAACAGTATCCATTCCGAGGAGATGTACGCCCCGTAAAGTTGACGATTTTCAGGCACTACGAACGTTCTTCTCGTCACACCGCTCCTGCGGCGTGACGTTTCTGTTACCCCGCTTCCGCGGGGCAGTACCACGGGCGAAATGAGACACCGCCACTTCCGAAAGGCAGCACCAGTCCCAGGGGACTCCGCCGCTCCCGTAAAGTTAGCGGCTTTCAGGCACGATAAATCGTGCACCAAACGTTTCGCCTCTCGCACTTGCATTCCAACCTTACTGCAATTGCTGCTGCTGAGCTTGATTCCGCATCCCCTTGCCCGGCTGCAGGCCTCACACGATGTGGGGGGAGAGCCAAAATACAGGTACGGCG
>DRLW01000544.1 GCA_011375275.1 Bacteroidota bacterium | reverse complement strand
GTTTGATCAGCGTTTGCCTCCGATTTTCAGCCGCTCTCATGTTTGCGTGAGAGCGGCTTTTTTTTGCTCTTGCTCGCATCATGTGGGGTGAGCAGGACTGCCGGCAAGCTTATGGATGAAAAGTTGTAGCGCGCGATTCATCGCGCCCAGGGAGTCGTTGATTTTTCCGGGGTAAGCTGGTACGAGGGCCGGGTATCCAGTTCACTCAGCTAACCGGGCCCGACCCTGATACCGACATCAGTCATTCCGGCCAGGCGAAGCGCAGTGCCGGAATCTCATCTTTTCCGGCACGTGCCAGAGTCCGGGAGATTCCGGTCTTCCCCTGCGGGGAAACCGGAATGACTGTTCTGGGTTAGGCACGTGCTGTTGTCACGCGGTCTGGTTGAAAAATGCAACCGTGCTGAGTTAAGTGGATAACCTGGGGTACGAGGCAGGCTTCCGGGACAGGTGGTGTCTCGTTTCGCTGGTGGTATTGCCGCTGGAGCGGCAAGCTGGCGTCACACCGCAGGAGCGGTGTGACGAGATGATAATGAAATGTTAGTTGTACGCGATGTATCGCGCCCAGGAAGTCGCTGATTTTCACTGCGCGACATGAATGTCGCGGTACGACAGTCGCGGTACGACCGTCGTCGCGATATCGTGTCGTGTAGCGTTTTTGTTTGCATTTCCACGGCATATTATTAAATTGATGTATCTTTTCCCTGCCTGAATGTAATCCGGTTTAACCCCAAGAAATTCCTGTATCGAGTCGAGGAGACGACCTGACCATGTCTAAATTCATCCACCTGCATAACCACTCCCATTACAGCCTGCTCGATGGTGCCTGCCGGATCGACGATCTCGTGTCCGCTGCAGTGAGCAACAACATGGACGCGTTGGCATTGACCGACCACGGCGTCATGTTTGGTGCCATCGAATTTTACCAGAAATGTGAGAAGGCGGGCATCAAGCCGATCATCGGTGTGGAGGCTTATGTTGCTCCGCGCAGCCGCAAGGAAAAATCGCTGGCGCGTGGCGGTGTTTCCGAAACCAGCAACCATCTCGTTCTCCTGGCTAAAAACGAACGCGGTTACAAAAATCTGATGTACCTCGTTTCCATGGGATTTCTGGAAGGCTTCTACTATCGCCCGCGAATTGATAAAGAGCTTCTGCGCGAGCACAGCGAAGGCCTGATCTGTACCTCAGCCTGCCTGAAGGGGGAAGTGGCGTATAAATACACCCATCTTGGCTATGAAGCAGCGCGCGATGCAGCGATCGAGTTTCGCGAAATTTTCGGTGATGATTACTACCTCGAAGTGCACAACCACGGCATCCCCGAGGAAGATAGTGCGCGCAAAGCTGTTCTCGAGCTGAGCAAGGAGTTGAGCATACCTGTTATCGCGACGAACGATATCCATTATCTGAAACGCGAGCACGCCAATCCCCACGATGTTCTCATCTGCCTGCAAACCGGCAAGGACCGGGACGATCCCAAACGCCTGCGTTATTCCACGGATGAAATTTATTTCAAAACAGAAGAAGAAATGCTGCAGGCTTTCCCCGAATGCCCTGACGCGCTCTATCAAACAAGGGAGATCGCTGACAAATGCGGCTTGACGCTCACCTTCGGTAAGGCGCTGCTCCCGAGATTTGAGCCGCCGGAAGAGCACAAAGACCTCGATCTCAACCAGTACCTGGAAAAATTAACGCGCGAGCTTTGCCTGAAACGTTATGGCACAATGACACCGGAACTGGAAGACCGACTCGATTTCGAGCTTGGCATTATCAAGCAAACCGGGTATGCAGGCTACTTTCTCATCGTCTGGGATTTTATCCGCGCAGCACGCGAGCGCGATATTCCTGTCGGGCCGGGACGGGGTTCGGCAGCGGGCAGCCTCGTTGCCTACTGCCTCGGTATCACCAACGTCGATCCGCTGGAGTATGACCTTCTCTTCGAGCGTTTTCTCAACCCGGAACGGGTGAGCATGCCTGATATCGATATCGACTTTTGCTATGAGCGCAGGGAAGAGGTCATTCAGTACGTGCGCGAAAAATATGGTGAAAACAATGTGACCCAGATCATTACCTTCGGGACCATGGCCGCCCGGGCCGTAATCCGGGATGTCGGGCGCGTGCTCAACCTGCGCTACAGCGATGTCGATCGTATCGCCAAGCTGGTGCCGACGACGCTGGGCATCAAACTGAAGGATGCCATCGACAAGGTCGAAGAACTCAAGGAACTGCAAAATGGTGATGAAATTCACCGCGAGCTGATCGAATATTCCCTCGTGCTCGAGGGCCTGGCCCGGCATGCTTCCACCCACGCTGCGGGTGTGGTCATTACGCCTGATGAGCTGACAAAATACGTTCCTTTGTACAAGTCACCCGGCACGCAGGATATCACCACGCAGTATGACATGAAATGGCTGGAGGAGCTGGGCGTCCTGAAAATGGACTTCCTCGGTCTGCGGACTCTGACGGTGATCGACCACACTCTCAAGGCGCTGAAAAAACGCGGCATCGAGATCAGCATCGACGACATCCCGCTCGACGATCCTGCTACGTACGAGATCTTCGCCAATGGTGAAACAACGGCGATATTTCAGTTCGAGAGCAGCGGTATGCGCGAGTACCTCAAAAAGCTCAAGCCCAAAACCATCCCTGATCTCGTCGCCATGAATGCCCTCTACCGCCCGGGCCCGATGGATATGATCGACGATTTTATCGCCAGAAAACACGGGCGGCAGAAAATTGAGTATCTGCATCCCCGCCTGGAACGCATTCTGAAAGAAACATACGGCATCATCGTCTATCAGGAACAGGTGATGAAGATTGCCCAAGAGATTGCCGGCTTCAGCCTCGCCAAAGCAGACCTCCTGCGCCGGGCCATGGGAAAGAAAAAGGTCAAGCTCATGGCTGAGATGCGCCTCGAGTTCCTCAAAGGTGCCCGTGAAAATAACATCGACGAAAAGGTGGCAGGTCAAATCTTTGATTTGATGGATAAATTTGCCAACTATGGCTTCAATAAGTCTCATGCTGTGTGCTATTCCATCGTCGCCTATCAGACAGCGTACCTGAAAGCGCACTACCCGGCGGAGTTCATGGCTGCGACCATGACCTCGGAGATGGGCAGTACAGACCGCATCGTCTTTTTCATGGATGAATGCCGGAGGATGGGGATCGAGGTCCTGCCGCCTGATATCAACGAAAGTCTGGCTAAATTCGCTGTCGTGGATGGCAAAATCCGTTTCGGACTCGGCGCCATCAAAAACGTCGGTCTCGGCGCTATCGAGGCGATCGTGAGTGAGCGTGAGAGTGGGGGTAGGTTCAGCACATTGTTCGAGTTCTGTGAGCGCGTCGATCTGCGTTCCGTGAACAAGAAAGTGCTGGAGAGTCTGGTACAGGCCGGCGCCATGGATTCCCTCGAGGGCAACCGTAACCAGCTTTTCCATGCCCTGGAAACAGCAACCGCGTATGCAGCCTCGCGCGCAGCGGAAAAAGCCAGGAATCAGACCAGCCTTTTCGACACCGAGGATGAGGTCGATGCCATGATGCCGACCCTGCCAGACCTGCCGGATTGGGATGGCAAGGATAAACTGGCGCGCGAAAAGGAACTGCTCGGGTTTTATATTTCCGGCCATCCCCTCGACGAATTCCGGGCCGAGCTCAAGGCTTTCAGCAGCCACGCCATCAGCCAGCTCGACCAGTTACGCAATGATCAGGATGTCTCGATCTGCGCGATGGTGAGCCATGTCAAAATCCACTACGACCGGAAAAACCGGCCCATGGCCTTCATTACGATCGAAAATTTTACAGGCTCCATGGAGGGCCTCGTGTTTGCGGATACCTACGCAGAATATCGTGACCTGCTGCAGGTTGAGAAAGTCGTCGTTTTGCAGGGTAAATTGTCTATGCGCGAGGAAGAAGAGCCCAAGCTGCGCGTCGATCGTGTCATCGATCTCAGCGAGGCCTGGCAGAGGTTATCACGCGCATTTTTCATCTCTTTTGATCTCAATCATCTGGATGAAAACTCGCTGCGGCGGGTGAACCAGGTGCTGCGCACAAATCCCGGACAGTGCCAGTTATATTTCCAGCTCAAAGCAGAAGAGAAGAAGTCCAATTATCTTTCGAAGCGCTACAAAGTGCGTCCCAACCCCGATATGCTGCACCGTTTGCAGGAACTTGTGGGCAAGGAAAACGTCTGGTTCGATGCTTCGGCAACGCAGCGCGGGCGCTGAGCAGGGGATGCCGTGAACGCCATGCCGCAACGCAGCCTGCCATCCTGGGGACGGTTCCCACCTCTCGCTTCCCGGCAACAGTCCATTGCTCCTGTCAGTAGAAAAGCACTGGGAGAATATTTCCGCTCTGACAGACATGTTCTGCCCAGAGGGATGGGGCGAAGCTATGGCGATGTTTGCCTCAATCAGGATGGCATCCTGATTTTGAGCACTTACTTCGACCATTTTCTCGAATTCGATCCCGCGTCCGGGCTGCTTCGTTGTCAGTCAGGTGTTACGATCCGGGAGATTCTCGACATCTTCCTGCCCCGGGGCTGGTCGCTGCCGGTTCTTCCCGGTACCGCGTACGTCACAGTTGGGGGAGCGATCGCAAATGATATCCACGGAAAAAATCATCACCGGCACGGCTCTTTCGGGATGCACGTTGAGGAGATCGTCCTCGCGCGCAGTGATAGCGGGCTGGTGAGGTGTTCCCGCTCGCAGAATGAGGCGTTGTTCTATGCGACAATCGGTGGGCTCGGGCTGACAGGATTCATTACCGAAGCCGTGCTGCAGCTCATGCCTGTTCGCAATGGCTTTCTCGATACGCGTTGTATTCCCTTCTCAGGATTCGACGAGTTTCTGCAGCTTTCTCAGCAGCCCGGCGAGCATTTCGAATACACTGTCGCCTGGTTTGACTGGCATGCCAACCATGGCACCGGGCGCGGGATCTTTTTTCTTGGCAATCATTCTCTGCAGAGTGAAACTGAGATGCCCCTTTTGCAGGGCAGGGGGCAAAGGCAGATCAGCATCCCTTTCGCGGGCGCAGTCAATCTGGTACGCAGGCCAGTGATGCGCGTGTTCAACAGCGTCTATTTCAAAAAGCAAATCGAAAAACAGGTTGTCAGCAGGATGGATTTCGATGCGTTCTTTTTTCCACTCGATCGCATTCGCAACTGGAATCTTCTGTATGGCAGACGTGGCTTTCTGCAGTGGCAGGCCGTTGTACCCGAGCAGGGCGCGCGTTATCTTTTTAACCTGATGAAAAAAACAATGGCAGAAGCCGATCTCGAGCCCACGCTGACAGTGATCAAAAAATTCGGCGATGTGCAGTCCGGTGGTTTGCTGTCTTTTCCCATGGCTGGAATCACCTTTGCGTTGGATTTCCCGGCTGCATCGCGGAAGCTCTTTGCGATGCTCGACACGTGGGATCATGCAGTGGTGGACCTCGGCGGCAGGCTGTATCCAGCCAAGGATTCACGCATGCAACCGGAGATTTTTTTTAAGAGCCAGCCCGCGCTCGATGAATTTCTGCGCTATAAGGACCGGAGAATTTCCTCATCTTTCTGGCGCAGGGTAACAGCAGGAAATGGAGAAGATTGAGATGGGCAAGAAAGACGGTCTGAATGTACTCATATTCGGGGCGACCTCCCTGATAGCGGTCCACACCGCCCGGCAGCTCGCCAGCAGGGGCGATAGTTTTTATCTCTGCGCCCGGGATGAGGAAAAGCTGTCTCAGCTATCCTCAGACCTGCAAATCCGCGGGGCCGCCAAAGTCGTCGCTTTTCCTGGCTTTGATGCAACCCGGCCGGAAAGCATAACTCAAGCTGTGAACAGTGCCTTCGAAGCCTTTACTCACTATGATATCGTTTTGCTGGCCCATGGCTATCTTCCCATCGATGGTGAAAAGGTGAGCTGTGAGCAGGAATCGCAGACCATGCGTATCAACCTGTTGAGTTGTATGGAGATCGTCTGTGCGATCAGAGCTGATTATCTTTCTGGCATAAAGGGAGGGGTTATCGCAGGTATCTCATCTGTTGCCGGGGAACGGGGGAGAGGGAAGAATATGGCCTATTGCGCAGCCAAGGCCGGCATGACGGCCTGGCTTTCTGGATTGCGCCAGCAGTTGCGTTCTGCCGGTGTGCATGTTCTGACCATCCTGCCCGGACCAACGGATACGCCCATGCTGTCACATATACCGGCCGGAAGACTCACCGCCAGCCCGCAAGCCGTAGCCGGCGATATCGTTAAGGCTATTGACAAACGGCGAAACGTCATCTATACACCGTGGTACTGGCGCTGGATTATGGCTGCTGTAC
>DRLW01000543.1 GCA_011375275.1 Bacteroidota bacterium | reverse complement strand
GGGTGGGTAACCAGCACCGCATCCAACCGGTGGATGCCCTGCCGCCGGAGGAAGGGCAGAATGTGCCTTTCGCCTGCGCTGAAATCCTCAAAGGCCGGCCCGGCGTCGATCAACAGCGTCCTGCCATTTGGTGCCAGCACCAGTGCAGCATCTCCCTGGCCGACATCAAGGCAGGTGATGCGCAGCAGGCGGGCTTCACCATTTACCACAGGAACCCATGCCCAATAGTTGAGCACAAACAGAATGCCGGCAACACACCAGAACCGGGTATGCGTGGCCTGAACCAGCAATAAGGCCAAAGCCAACCCGTACACGAGGACGAAAACCGGCGCCGGATACCAGTCCGTAACCGCTGCATACGGTATGCGGGCCATGAGCTCAGCGAGAACCAGGACCAACGTGATGACGACGTGCACAGCAGCAGCAAAAGGGACAGCCAGCACCGGCAGGATGGCATAACTGAGCAATGCCAGAAAAGCGGTAGCCACTGCGACAAAAACCAGCGGGATGGCAAAGAGATTTGATATCATTCCCACGAGTGAAAAACTGCCGAAATGAACCGCTGAAACCGGCAGCGTGCCCATCTGTGCGCTCAGAGAAACGAGCATGAGCGAAAAAATCCAGCGCGGCAGGGTGTATGCGTACAGGCGTTTAGCAATACGAATTTTCTTCAGAAGCCTTTCCAGTACCGGATGGATCATCACGATCCCGGCGACTGCGGCAAAAGAAAGTTGAAAGCCGGCGCTGTACAGATCACCCGGCCGCAGAAGCAGAATACCAAGCGCTGCAAAAGCGAGCAGGTTCAGGGCGTCGGCGTTTTTATCGCCTACCGCAGCGAGGACGAAAAGAGAGGCCATCAACGACGCGCGGAAGACCGGTGGTTTCATGCCGGTCAGCAAGGCAAAAGCCCAGACACCGAGCAGGCTCAACAACAACAGAGTGGAACGCGGCAACGCGAAAAAGCTGCCCGCAATATACACCAGCATCATGATGAAGCCCGCATGCAGTCCGGAAACTGCGAGGACATGAATGATACCAGCGCGTTTGAAATCACCGAGAGTCTGGTCATCGATTTCGCTGCGCTCGCCAAGCATCAGCCCGGTAACGACAGCCGCGGTAGCAGGCGGCAGCAAATCCTGCAGTGCCGCACGCATATGATCGCGGGCGCGGTTTGTCCACGTTTTGATGGGCAGAGCCGGCTCGCGCGCTGAACCGATTTTCTGTAATACGCCTCCCTCACGCAGGTGCAGCGTTCCGGCCAATCCCTGCACGGCAAACCACTCACGTGCATCAAATTCGCCCGGATTGCGTGGGCCCCGGGGTGGCTGCCAGTCTGCGCGCAGAAAAATTTCATCGTTGATTCGCACCGGAAACGGCAAAGAGCGGGCGACCACCCGCACCCGAAAAACTGCCGGCTGCACTGTCGTCCCGTGGCGTATTGCCAGAATCTGCGCTCTCATCTGCACCCGCTCCGAACGCAGTTGCGGCGCTGAGGTGACACGGGCGATGGCATCGACTTTCTGGTAGGGAAGCAGAGCTGTGACGGCTGGTGGCCTTACAGCGATGTGTTCGATGCGGTGCGCGATCAGGCCGAGAAGCAAAACAGCGAGAAGGATGCAGATCGTTGCCACAACCCTGAAGCGCTGCATCAGCAGAGCTAGCAGCAAAAGCCCGGCTGTGGCAAACATGCCGGTTGAGACCGGCAGATGCACCTGTTGTGCGAGATGGATTCCGAGAATAAAAGCAAGTGCGACCGGCACAAAAGGACGTTTCTGCATTTCCCCTGCCCCCGGGTTGGCAGTTAACGGTTAACCGCAGCTTCTGACAACCGGCCGGGAGAACCGCCGGTCAGAGGCCGTTGCTCTCATAAAATGGAGAATCAGAGCGTCGTTCGAAAAAAATCACCCCATCGAACAAAATTTATTCGGTTTTATCTCGCAGTGCGTGTAATGCACTTTTTATGAAAAATCCGGATCATCCTGCAGCTTTGAGCTGCAGCCATTCGAGAAACTTCCGGGTCTCCCGGCGCAACTCGTCGAGGTCTCCTTCATTGCGGATGAGAAAATCCGCCTTGGCTTCTTTCTCCTGCAACGGGAGCTGATGCTGCAAGCGCCTGTCGATTTCTTCCTGACTGAAGCCGCGCTTTTTTTCCAGCCAGGTACGGCGTTTGTCTTCCGGTGCTGTGACGACCGCCATGTAATCCATTTTTTTATACCACCCGGTTTCATAAAACAGTGCCGCTTCGATAACCACAAAGCGGTGTCCCTGAGTTCGATAACCGGCTACTTGCTCATCCACGAGCGCACGCACTCGGGGATGGATAATGCGGTTCAGTTGCCCGATCCGTTCCGGGGAGGCAAAAGCGCGCCGGGCCAGAAGCTGGCGCTGTAACTCACCATCGGCACTATAGACATCATCGCCAAAGGCCTCTTTTATCCGGGCGACGGCGATGGCGTCGGTTGCTGCAATATCACGCGCCAGCGTATCAGCATCGATGGTGGCCACGCCCTGCTCGTGTAAAAAATGCCGCACCGTAGATTTCCCACAGCCAAAGCCACCCGTCAGGCCGACGCGGAGACATTTTTTTTTCATCGTACCACCGCTATTTTGGTGTACTGTTCGCCGGAGTTGGCACGTACGCGGACGAGGTATATTCCCGAGGGGACTGGATTCCCGGCTGCATCCAGGCCATCCCAGCTTACGCCGCCGTTGCCATCAGCTTCTCTGAGTTCGCGCACCGGACGACCGTGCTCATCGAATATCTGGATAAACGCAACACGCGGCAGGCCGGCGATGGTTACCAGGCGATCGTTCCCGGCGAGGAAAGGATTCGGATAGGCAAAAACCGCGTTCAGGTCGTCCCTGGTCACGGTGAAGCCGATCACATCACCCTCACCCGGGCGCAAAGCGACCCCACTCCGGCTGGTGACGCCGCTGACCTGCACGAGATATTCCCGACCGAGAGCGGCCATTTTACCCTGTGAAAGATATAACAGCACCCGGCGGGGGTCCACTGAATCGAGAGAGACAGAGCCGACAACCAGCGGTGTGCTGAGGGAATAATTCCCAGCCCGCGCGGCTGTGAGCGGATCGACGGACTGGTTGAAACGCACCGCCAAAAGCCGGGGAGATTCTATTTCCACGCCCGTGAGATAGAAGCGTGGCAATTTACCCGGCACGAAAAACTCGGCGGAAGAGGCGGATGGATCGATCGGCGTCTGGTCGAGATCCGTAATCGAACGGACCCGTACCGTATGGCTCCCTTCGCTCAGGGCCTCAAATGTCAACAGCACCTCCCGGCCGCCACCAGCGAGCACAACGCTCAGAGGATGCACGCCATCGATGCTGTAATTGCCCTGCCGCCGGGCCTCCTGGGACAGAGGCTCGGAAAAAAGCAACTGCACATGGTCCAGCGGGATATACTGTGCCCGCAGCAAAGCCGGCCCCTTACCTGGCAGGGCGGAAACCACCCGCGAAAGACGGCTCTCGGTGAAAACCCCGCTCGTGTCCCTGGCAGTGACAGCATAAAAATAGGTCACCCCGGCTGTCACAGTGCTATCTGTAAACATCTCATCTGTGACGATCGCCAAAAGAGACAGGCTGTCGGCTGAAGTGCCGCGAAAGAGCCGGAACTGGTTCCCGGCCCCTGAACTTTGCCAGGAAATGACGATGGTACCGGCATCGAGAGGCCGCGCCGATACGCGCACCGGAGCCGGCAACCGGCCAGGCGATGAGCTGAGCTCAAAAGCGGCCGGCCCTGAGCTGGTGTTGGCGATCATCTGCCTGCGGCCGGGATAGAGGGTATCGACGATCACCGTATTGGAACGCACCGTACGAAAATGCCAGACCGGCTCAAACGCATTTGTCTGCGGCTGAAACTGCACGACATACATATCCGGAAACAGACTGATGAGCAGCTCGGCACGGCCATCGCCATCGACATCGCCGGCAGCGAGACCGGCGTCAAAATCCCCGGGGGGATAAAAGCCGTACAACCGCTTCTGCCAGCGCACTTCGTAGTTATTATCTCCCGTACTCTGGTACAAACGCACCAGCCAATGGCGG
>DRLW01000542.1 GCA_011375275.1 Bacteroidota bacterium | reverse complement strand
GCTGGGCTGACCTGTCACGATGCAGGCAGATCAAGATAAAAATATCCATGGCGAACTGATAGCAGATACTGAAAAGTGAATGGAACACTCCATTCAAACAGGCTTGTCTGCTGCTTTTGGGGGCGTATAATAAATCGCTCAGGTTAGGATTGGAAAAGCACGGATTTTCCTCAGCATGGTGGATATTTCAGCGTGCGATCAGGACGCGCAGCACCTGCGGCAGGTCGTGGCGCTCACGGTCGGCATTTTCATAGCGCAGCACCAGGTCTGAGCGGCCGTCGTGGTTGAGGTCCACAGCCGTGGCCAGCGTACCATCCTGCGGCAAGGGGGTCTGAAATTTTGCCGATGGCCGTGTGCTGAGCAGGTGCTTTGTGTGCCCGGCATAGAGCAGCAGATTTTTTTCGTTATTGCTGGCGAGAATGTCGAGCAGGCCGTCGCCGGTGAAGTCGCTGATTTCATAGACCGGCGAAGCAGCACCGCCGCGGAACGAGAAGTTGACGTTCAGATGCGCGCTGATGCCGGCTTTGTCCGGGAAGGCAGACGTGGCCGGATCGAAGAGATACCCGCGTGTGTCGATGTTGACCGTGCGTGTGATCAGCATTTTCAGGATGGTCGCCAGGCTGATCTTGATCACAGGTGTGACCAGGTCCGGGTAGCCATCGCGGTTGAGATCGACCACATCGATGACCATCTGCGCTGCGTCCGGAGACAGCACCTGGTCCGGTTTGTCTGCAAAATAGAACCGGCCGGAGATCGATTTTTTACCGAAAAACAGGCGGATTTCTGTTTTCGGACTGATCAGGCTTTCGCGTGTGGAGATGTATGAGGTTACCGCGTCGAGCAGGCCGTCCCGGTTGATGTCGATGAGACGCATGAGAAAGCGGCGCTCACTCTTGTCATCGAGATGCGTGCGCATGATTTTGTTGCCACGCCAGATATCACCGAAGTCGATGGCAACAACGAGGGGATGAACAGCAAAATAGCGGTCTTCCTGCTGGAGAAAGACGAGCAGGCTGTCACGATAGACAGCGACGAGGTCCGGACGCTCGTCATTATTGAAATCGACCCGGCGCAGGTAGGGCGTAGCGTAATAGCCACTGGCGCGTGCACCGACCGAGAAGCGCGGGTTGAAATAACCGAAGGTGCGCGCTTCCGCCGGCATGCGCAGGGTATCAGCGAGCCATGCCGTGTTGTTGCGGAAATAGAGTTTGGCGTGGTAGATGCCCGGTACCAGGATGTCGTCGCTGCCATCGCCGTTGAAGTCGCTGAGGAAATCCCAGTAGCGAAAAGAGCGGCGATCGCCGGCCATGAACAGCGATTGTGTCTGCAGCACCGGGCTGGCCTCTGTTATGATGCGGCCGTCCGCGATGCGATAACAGGCGATGCCGCCCCGCGTGAAAAAGACCAGCTCCGGCCTGTTATCACCGTCGATGTCGCCAAAATCGAACAGGATGAGGTCGTCCGGCAGGTACAGCCGCTGAGCCGGCTGGCGCGTGTATCCTGTCTCGCTGCCGCGGAAGATCGCGAGGGAACGCCGCGGCCGAACGCCGTCCGGAGGAGTGCGCTGCATGAGAATGATCTCATCGTAGCCGTCGCCATCGAGATCGTGATGCAGCCAGCCGGCGAGCTTGCCCTGGTAGGCTAAATCCTGTACGTGAAACAGCTCCTGTGCCGGCAGTGGAAAAACGAACAGCAGGAGAAATCCCCAGAACCACGTCCTCATGTGCTCATCACCCTCTCATAAAAGTCCAGCCATTGCGGCATGATGCGTTCGATGCCGAACTGCTCGACAGCGCGCTTGCGCGCGTTGCTTTTGAACTGCAGCAGTTGTGTCGGATTTTCCAGCAGCTCGACCGCGGCCTCGGCCATCAGTGCGATCTCGCCTACCGGGAAAAGATAACCGGTCTTGCCGTGTTCGACGACCTCGGGGATACCACCGGTAATTGAGGCGATGACCGGCACGTTGCAGTTCATCGCTTCGAGGGCGGCTAGGCCGAAACTTTCCTGTTCGCTGGGCAGGAGAAACAGGTCAGCGCATTTGAGCAGATCATCGATGAAATCGACCTGGCCGAGAAAAAAGACATCGTTTTGCAGGCCAAGCTCGCGCACGATTTGCTGTACCAGCAGCTTGTCCGGCCCTTCGCCCACAAGCATCAGCTTTGCGGGTACGGAATCGCGAACTTTGGCGAAAATGCGCACCACGTCAGGGACGCGTTTTACAGACCTGAAGTTGGAAGCATGCAGCAGCACAAACTCTCCGTTCGGGGCATACTTGCTTTTTTTACACACAGTGGAAGGCTTCTGCCCGCGTTCCGGATCGACGAAGTTATGGATCACCTCGATATCGTTCTGAATGTTGAATTCGCGCAACGTCCGGCTGCGCAGGTAGCGCGAAACCGCGGTAACGCCGTCGGACTGTTCGATGCTGAATTTGACCACGCGGTGAAAACTGCTGTCTGCACCGGTGAGGGTGATGTCCGTACCATGCAGCGTGGTGATCAGCTTGATCGGCTGGGGCGCGATGATCTGCCGCGCCAGATATGCGCTGGTCGCATGGGGCACAGCATAGTGCGCATGCAGGATGTCGAGCTTATGCTCCATGATCACTTCGGCCATTTTGGTCGCCAACCCCAGGGCATAGGGGGGAAATTTGAACAATGGATACACACCGACCTCGACTTCGTGCAGTTGAATATTCGGATGGAATTCCGAGAGGCGAAAGGGCACGGCGTAACTGATGATGTGGATTTCGTGGCCGGCATTGGCCAGTTGAATGCCGAGCTCCGAAGCGACGACGCCGGAGCCGCCATGGGTTGGATAACAGGAGATGCCTATTTTCATTGTTTTTTTCCGTCGAAATGAAGTTTCCCGGCCACAGATGCGATGCGCATGTGCGAGAATTTTTCCAGCACCGCGATCGTCAGCGCCAGCAGGGTATAGAGCATGAGCAATGTGCCGGCGGAATCATAAGCCAGCCGGACGATGAGATAGAGCAGCCCGAGTCCGATACCGGGCAGAATGAAAAACAGAAAAGCGAACAAACCGGATTGCCCGCTGCGTACTTTGGGCTCAGCAAAGGGCAGGCGCGGTTTCACGATGTAGATGATCTGCAGCATGATGAAATTGAGCGCTGTAATCGTGAGCAGGTGTAAAAATGCATGCAGCCAGTTCTGAAAAAAATAACCGAAAATGACAAAAATAAAAAGCAACGCCGGGCCGGCAAAAAGGAGAAACAGCATATTGCGCGTTGCCAGAATCAGACCGGACAGACGCACAGGCGTTGCGTAAAAAACCCATGCCGCCTCGCTGGCGTCGGACATTTCCATGTTCTGTTTCATGATCAGAGGCAGCATCAGAATGGCGAAATAGAGCACGGAAAAGTTTTCCAGCCCGGTGCTGCCGCTGGCCAATGGATCAGGAAATGTGCCCCGTTGCAGCCCCATGTAGAAATAGATCAGGATCAAGGGCAGAAAGCCGATGACCGAGAGTTTGAACCGGTTGTCATAGCGGAATTGCGCCATGGTCAGACGTGTGACGATGCGCGCAGAAGGGCTGCGGAACAGGCTGAACGTATGGCTGCGGCTCTGTTCGCTCGCGCCAGCCTTCTCTGGCGTGGCGGTGTTTTCGGTGAGTGCTGCCATGGCGCGGGCGTACTCGATGGAGACCCGCGAAAACAGACCGCGCAGGAGAAGACCGCTCAGGGCAACTCCCGGAAGGATGGCCATGAGGTGGAGGGTGGTGGCCTCTGACACGGCCAGATCGGCGAGTGCTGCAAACCAGGCAGGCGGCAGCACAAGCATGTACCATCTGATGTCAAAGATAATCATGTCCATGTCATTGCTGAGAAAGCGCGGCAGAATGAGATAGCTGCTGTAGATCGCCATCGACAGGCCGAACTGGAGGAAAGACAGCAGGGTGTTCAGCTTGTGCGGGGGCAGGAGATTGAGCAGCAGACCGTAGAGGTAAACGACTGCCAGGCAGATCAGGACAGCGGTGAGAAAAACACTGAGGCTGCTCGCAATGAAGACGGGAAGGGAAAAGTTGTACATATAGGCCAGAGCCAGCACAGAGGGCCCGGCGATCATCACGGAAAACAGCAGCAGATAGAGCAGCATGTTGCCGATGCGGGCGAAGAGAAACGTGCGCGAGCTCACCGGCATGTAGCCGAGGATATGGTAATCGTCCGGCGACAGAATCACGGAGTTGTATTCGACCAGGATCAGGCCGCCGAGCATGAGCAGAACCAGGGTGTTCAGCAGCAGTAACGCAGAAAAGAGCGTGCCGGTTTTGAACATCAGTACCGCGGCAAAGATGCCGGCAAACAGGTAGAACAGCAGAGAGCCGAACAGAGCCAGCAGCGGACGGTTGCCGTTCTGGTTCATGCCGAAACTCATGCGGCTGGCACGCGTTTCGTTTCGCCAGGCCAGGCGCAGGAGCACGCGCAACTGGTGGGCATCGACGCCGAAACGCTGCAGCACGGCACTCATGCCTTCAATCCCTCCAGAGCCTGCAGAAATTCTTCTGCTTTTTCATCGGCATCTGCAGCGCCGGTAATCTGATGAAAGGCATTTTCCAGCGAGGCGTGCCCTGTCTGTTCAGAAATGGCCTCAGGCGTTCCGTCTGCGACCACGAGCCCCTCGTTGATGATGACGATGCGGGTGCACAGGCGCTCGACCACTTCGAGTACATGCGAACAGAACAGGATGGTTTTGCCCTGTTCCCCGAGGCGCTTGAGCAGTTGCTTGAAAATCAGCGCAGTGTTGGCATCGACGCCGTTCAGCGGTTCGTCGAACAGGAGCACCTGCGGATTGTGGATCAGCGCGGCGGAGATGAGGATTTTCTGGCGCATCCCCTTGGAGTAGCCGCTGATGCGGCGGTCTTTATCGGCGAGCAGATCGAACAGGTCGAGAAATTCACCTGCCCGCTGGCGGAACACACCGCGGTCGAGATGGTGCAGGTCTGCTACCAGCTCGAGGTACTCCCAGCCGGTCAGAGATTCATACAGAGCGCCGCTCTCCGGGACGTAGCCAAAGCTTTTCTTGACCTTGATCGGGTCGGTCGCGATGTTGTAGTTGTTCAGCCAGGCAGTGCCGCCGGAGGCAGGAAGCAGTCCGGTCAGGATTTTTACCGTGGTGGATTTGCCAGCGCCGTTCGGGCCGAGCAGACCGAGGATTTCTCCCGGTTGCACCGCAAAGGAGACCCCCTTCAGTGCCTCAGTGTCGCCGAACTTTTTCCTGAGCCCCTCAATCCTGATCATCACTGCGTCCTTTTTCAGCCCGGATTTCAGCAACGCCCTTCAGACCGAGGTCCGCGACGCCACGGCGTACAGCATTCATGAAACGCTCGCCCGGATCGACCTTTTCCGTCCGGTAGCTGTCATCTTTTTCCAGCCAGAGCGGATGTCCCTCAAATTCGCGATACTCATAATGGCCGATGAGGTATTCGATCGTGGGATATTTTTTTGCCAGATACCGCACCAGCTCGATGTTGGCGCGGATCTGCTCATCGGTCATGTTGTCGATACTGTTCTGGCCGCCGACATTTTCCACGCCGATAGAAGCGTGGTTGATGCCGATGCAGTGACGCGCCATCCATGTTTCCGGCATCAGGCGGTGCACCTCGCCCTGGCGGGAAACGAGAAAATGAATGCCGACGTTCACCTGCCCGGCGCCCTGCAGGTCCGGCCGGCTGCCTTCGAGCTGTTCGCGATTAAAAATTGCAAAACAGCGATCGAAATCATCGACTGCTGTCCAGTGCAGCACGATGATGCGCGGTGTGATTTCGATGTTTTGCACCTCGAGGCCATAGTGCGCCCGGATGTAGTCCCGGCTCAGGTCGATGCGTGTCTGGCTGAACGAAATAGGTTTGTCGATGATTTTCATGCCGCCGCCGCAGTGCCAGAATGCAGCGGCAGCCAGCATGGCGATGGCTGATGTCCGCAGGTTTTGCCGCATGTTTTCCTCATGGTTTCTGACTCACATTATTCTCTCAGGGAACGGAATAATACGACGATGGGCCGAAAAGCGCAACCGGGTCTTCGATTTCCAGCGCCTCGCGCACGACAAAAGGCTCTGCATACTGCTTGCCGATGTAGATGCCGTACTGCCGGCCGCGCACTTCGATGTGGTCGAGAAAGCCCGGATGGCTGATCGCGGTTTCCCGGTCGCCATATTTGTCCATATCCTCGCCGTGAAACTGTGAGCGGTAGGCGCGTACAGCCTGCATCTTGCGTTCAAAGGTGGCAGAGATATCGACGACAAAATCCGGCTCAGTCTCGAAGCGATTGAAATAGAAGATCAGCTTGTACGGCCGCCACGGCTCCTGGCCGGTATCGATGCGCGGCAGCCCGGCAAAAAACACCGCCTCCTGCACCAGCCGGCAGGCGTGGTGATGGTCCGGATGGCGCGATTCCCAGTGATGGCTGAAGATGATGCGCGGCCGGAGTTCACGGATTTCCCGCACGACTTTCAGCCGGTACGCCTCTGCGCAGGAAACACCGCCATCAGGAATATCGAGCATTTTGTGGTAGCTCGTGCCCAGGATGCGGGCAGCCTCGGCAAACTCCCGGCCGCGGGTCTCTGAGTCGCCGCGTGTGCCCAGCTCCGCAGAAGTCAGGGTGACGATCGCGGTTTTGTAGCCACTGTCTGCCAGCTTTGCCAGGGTGCCGCCACAGCAGATTTCCACGTCGTCCGGGTGGGCGCCAAAAGCAAGAGCATCGAAGTTCGGTTTGCCAAACATGGTTTTCTCCCGGGTTGCTGTCACAGTCGGATGAGTTGGTGTTCGAAACTGGAAACATCGAGAAGCTCGTAGAGCCGCTCGACCAGGTCCGGGCCGTATTTGAACAGCCACGGTGTGTAGTTATGCACGCGTTCCTGCAGCGTCTGGTGCGGATACACGGAGTTCGCCACCCGCATGATCTGCGCCCGCACGGTTTCCTGTTTTCGTTTCGTCGCCTGCAGAATTTTCTTTTCCAGATGGTTCAGGGTGGCGATGGCACGGCCCTCAGCGTTCTGCAGCATCGGCAGCAGGGTGTGGTCCAGATGGTCGAATGCCTGCTCCAACGATTGCAGGTCTGCAGACCAGCGCTTTTTCAACCGCTGCAACTCTGCGCTCAGGTCGTCCGGTATTGCCTGGCGCGCCAGTTCGGTGAGCAGTACCTCGGGATTTTGCCAGAAATCCGTTATGCTCAGATGATATTTATCCATGATGCGGTCTGCTGAAGGCTCGATCAAAGTGAGGGATTTGCGCGGATAAATGATGGGCATGGGAACGCCGAAGCGTTCATACACTCCCTTGAGCTGGGCGAAATAGGAGACCTCTGCCGGCCCGGCAACATAGGCCACGGTTGGAAATATGTAGTCCTGCGTCAGAGCACGCAGCACGACGTTGGGGCTGAAACGTTCGGGATGTTCCTGCACCAGCGCCAGCAGCTCCTGGTGGCTGAACTGAAGAGAGCCGTCTGTGCTGTGGATGCTGCCGTTTTTGAAGGCCAGGGAATGGCGCCTGCCATCGAGATAAAAAACATTCAGCCTGCCCTCGCGGATGCTGATCTGGGCCGGCAGATGCTTTTGCTGCAGGCGTTGCGTGCTTGCCAGCACAGCGGTTGTCGATGGGCTGTGCTCGCGGATTTCCCACTCGAAAACCGGGGCAGCAAGCCTGCGGATGCGCGCATCCGAGGGATCGATGAAAATGATGCCGAATTCACGCAGCAGTGTCATCAGCCAGCGGCCAAAAGCATCGCTCAGGCTGGTTCCCGGGGCGTAACTTTGTTTGATGATATCGAGCAGGAAAGGTTTGAACTCGCTGTTTTGCGTCAGGTGGTCGAGCTCATCGATGAGGCCGGAAATAGTTTCAGGCAGGATAAATTCTGAGACCGGGCGTCCGGCGGGTGGCTGGGCTTGCAGAGCGAGGCGGCGCAAAGCATGGTTTTTATCCTGTAAATCGATGTGATCGACTTCGGCGAAATCCGCATCATCCGAGGCCAGCCAGAAAACAGGCACGAAACATCGCTCGCACTGCCGTCCGAGTCTGTCGACGAGTTTGATCGCGGTCAGGGCTTTGTACAGAACATACAACGGCCCGCCGAACAGCCCTGTCTGCTGCCCGGTGATGATGACCAGCGCATTGTCATCCACGAGTTTGTCGATGTTGGCAAAGGTTTTATCGCCGGCGCCGAAACGGGTGTTTTGTTCGCGCAGCACCTCGCCGAGGGCACGGCGGTCCAGTGGCCGGGCTTCCATCTGTGCAGCCTGGCTGGCTATGGCTGTCTCGCCCCTGTAGGGGTGGGCATAAAATTCTGCCACCTGGTCGAATGCGGTGAGATAATTTTTATACAGTGTATTGGTGCCCGGAATATTTCCGGCGGAAATTTTCATATGATCAGCTCCAGCAGTTTTCGGCACAGAACATGAACCACCCCGGTCGTTATTCCCGAAGAAATTCAGCCCGGCAGGTGGGCAAAACCGGATATCAGCACTCTGAAAAATACATGTCACCTGCTGAGCGGTGTCCGCACCCGGCATTCCGGCACTTCGTTGCGCAGGCCCGGTGTGCTGCATAATGACATGAGACAGGATAGGGCAACAGGTCTGAGGTGGCAGCAGAACGGTTGCACATATTTCTGGGAACGGAGTCCGCCTGCGAGAGCCGGCCGCAGGGCAGCGGACAAGTTACAAAGATAAGCAAAGTCTGCAAAAAGGAAAAGTTATATATCGATAAATACTTTGGCAAGCGAAGGCCCGGCGACGTGTATTTTAAACTCATTGAAGTAACCGAACGGGGTGATCTGCACGGCAAAGCCGGAGGCTGCCAGGCGGGTCGCCATATTCCGGATGATCTGTTCAGCGATTTCAGGCTCCCCGCGCGAGGTGCTCAGGTGAGCAAAGGAGTGCAGCACGATCATCTTTGCGCCGATTTTTCGCGCCAGCCACTTGATGTTTTTCAGCGCCTTGGTCGTAACCGTACCGGGGAGTTCTTCGTCGCTGCGCTCAACATGGATGAGAGCGACCAGGGCATCCCGGCAGGAGATGATCGCAGCATCGGGGTCGGCATTTTCCAGATTGCGTTCATAGGGTTTCAGCCAGTAGTCATGGCTGTGAAGCATCAACATTTTCATTGCTGCCATCCATTGGCAAAAGTCCTGTTTCGCAGGGCTGTCCGGTGGTGTCTGTCCAAACCGCATCGGGATGAACTTCCGGGATGGTTGCGGTGAAGAAAAAGCTGCGAAATTTTAGCAATATAGAGGTCTGTAACGACACGATGCAAGGATTTTAACGAAGCGCAAATTCATGAGTTACCGCGAATTTTTCTGCTGTTTTCCTGTATGTTGGCTTGGCTTTTTATTTGCAACGAATTCCTGTATGTAGTATGCGTTTTTAGTGTGTGATACTACATATTGTGGTTTGGTTGAAGAAAAAGCGATATTTTTGGTTGCATTTTAAAATCAATATCCGTATCGTTTTCCCGGCTTACGGTAGGTTCTTCTTCGGATATTCGGATCAGATGCCATAACAGGGCGGAAAAAAACACCGGTTTTTTTTACATGCGGGAACGCATGCGGAAAAAGCTGTCCTTTCTCAATAACCTGCTAAAAGCACGGCAGCCGGATTCTTCCAGGACATCATTGGTTGACTCCCTCGCGAACATGGAAGTTTGGCATACCGCAACAGCGCCGGAACAGCACAGGCTCCGGCACTCCCCAACAATCTCTTCAAAGTACAGGGCTATTCAGCAAAAAGGAGTTTTCAATGAAGATTACACGCCGCTTCACGCAAAATGGCAAGGACCCTCTCGCAACCATCCCCTTTGAAAAGCGGTCATCGGTGATCAAAAACCCTGACGGCACCGTCATTTTCGAGATGCGCGATATACGCGTCCCGGCTGCATGGTCGCAGGTTGCCACGGATATCATCGCCCAGAAATATTTCCGCAAGGCCGGGGTGCCGGCAAAGACGGTGCGCGTGCCGGAAAAGGGCGTTCCCAAGTGGCTGCAGCGGTCCATCCCGGACGATGAAGCATTGAGCAAAATGAAAAAAGAGAATCGCTTCACACATGAAAAAGACGCCCGGCAGGTTTTTAACCGCATGGCCGGAACCTGGACGTACTGGGGCTGGAAGTACGGCTACTTTGACAGCGAAGAGGATGCCCACGCCTTCTATGATGAAATGGTGTACATGCTCGCCATGCAGATGGCGGCGCCGAACTCGCCGCAATGGTTTAACACAGGCCTGCACTGGGCCTACGGCATCGATGGGCCGGCCCAGGGGCACTACTACGTGGACCCCAAAACCGGCAGAACGAAAAAATCAGAAGATGCCTATACCCATCCGCAACCTCATGCCTGCTTCATCCAGTCGATTGAGGATGATCTGGTCAATGAGGGCGGAATTATGGACCTGTGGCTGCGCGAGGCGCGGCTGTTCAAATATGGCTCCGGTACGGGCACCAATTTTTCCAATATCCGCGGCGAGGGCGAGCCACTCAGCGGTGGCGGCCGTTCTTCCGGGCTGATGAGTTTCCTGCGTATCGGCGACCGGGCTGCAGGTGCGATCAAAAGCGGCGGCACAACCCGCAGGGCAGCAAAGATGGTCACTCTGGATATGGACCACCCGGAAATTCGCGAATATATCAACTGGAAAGTAATCGAAGAGCAGAAAGTTGCTGCGCTGGTGTCCGGCTCCCGGGTTATCGAGCGCAATCTCAACGCCATTTTTGCAGCCTGCAGCAATCCGGAGTTCAGGGAAACCGGCAACGGAGTAGCCGATGAAACGCGCCGTTTTGATCGCAAGCACAATCGCGCTCTGGCCAGGGCGATCCGTGCTGCCCGCAAGGATCACGTCCCGGAAAATTATATCGAGCGTATCATCCAGCTTGCACAGGCAGGCTACACGGCCATCGAATTCCCGACCTATACCACGGACTGGGATTCCGAAGCCTACCTGACGGTTTCCGGGCAGAACTCCAACAACTCAGTACGCGTCCCGCATGAGTTCATGCAGGCTGTGGAAGAGGACGGCGACTGGCATCTGTACGGCCGCATCGAGAAAAAGCAGGCAGCAAAAGAAAAGCGCGAGCCTGTGCCGATGAAAACTGTGAAAGCACGAGAGCTGTGGGATGACATCGCCCAGGCGGCGTGGGCCTGCGCAGACCCCGGCCTGCAGTACCATTCCACCATCAATGAATGGCACACCTGTCCCGAGGACGGCGAAATCAGAGCTTCGAACCCATGTTCGGAATATATGTTCCTCGACGACACCGCCTGCAATCTGGCTTCTCTGAATCTGCTCAAATTTTATGATATTGAAACGCAGTCTATCCTCATCGATGATCTGCGTTTTGCCTCGCGCTTGTGGACGATCGTGCTGGAAATCAGCGTGCTCATGGCCCAGTTCCCCAGCCGCGAAATCGCCCGCCTTTCCTATGAATTCCGTACCCTCGGCCTGGGATACGCGAACATCGGTGCGCTGGCCATGGTGATGGGCCTGCCTTATGACTCCAAAGAAGCGCGTGCTGTGGCTGGTGCGCTGACCGCGATCATGCACATGACTGCCTATGCCACCTCAGCCGAGATGGCCGGCGAACTCGGTCCTTTCCCCGGCTATAAGCGCAATGCCGAGCACATGCTGCGCGTCATCCGTAACCATCGCCGTGCCGCATATAATGCTGCTGCTGAAGAGTATGAAGGCCTGACCATCGCACCGGTGGGCATTGATGCGGAGGTTTGCCCCGCGGACCTGCTGCAGGCTGCCCGCGAAGACGCGGATCGTGCTCTCGAACTCGGAGAAAAACACGGTTATCGCAACGCGCAGGTCACGGTGATCGCACCCACAGGCACCATCGGTCTGGTGATGGATTGTGACACCACCGGCATCGAACCGGATTTTGCGCTGGTGAAGTTCAAAAAGCTCGCCGGCGGCGGTTATTTCAAAATTATCAATGGATCCGTGCCGCCGGCGCTGCGCAAGCTCGGCTACTCTGAAGAAGAAATCGAGGCGATCGTACGCTATGCCAGCGGCACCAGTACACTGCAGGGCTGTCCGCATATCAATCCGGAAACGCTCAAAGCCAAAGGCTTTACAGACGAAGCCCTCGCCGTGGTCGAGGAGGCGCTGCCCTCTACATTCGACCTTTCTTTTGTTATCAATCCCTTCACGCTCGGACGGGAGTTCTGCATTGAGAAACTGAAGATCGACGCCGCCCGGCTGGATGCCCCGGATGTGAATCTGCTTCAGGAGCTGGGTTTCAGCCGTGAACAGATTCAGGAAGCGAATGACTACGTCTGCGGCACCATGACCACCGAAGGGGCGCCATTTCTGAAGAAGGAACATTATCCGGTTTTTGACACAGCCAACAAATGCGGCCGTATCGGCACACGCTACATCTCCGCCGATGGCCACATCCAGATGATGGCTGCTGCACAGCCGTTTATCTCCGGCGCAATTTCCAAAACCATCAACCTGCCCTACGAGGCCAGCATCGATGATTTCAAAGAAGCCTACATGAAATCATGGAAACTGGCGCTGAAAGCCAATGCCCTCTACCGCGATGGTTCCAAACTCAGCCAGCCGCTGAACCGGATGGTCGATGATGACGCCGTCGATGATCTGCTCGAGGATTTTGACGAAAAGCCGGCTGCAGAAAAGACGGTACAGATCGCGGAGAAGGTGATTACGCGTTACATCGCCCGGCGCCGGCGCCTGCCGAACCGCCGCAGCGGCTACACGCAGAAGGCCAAAGTGGCAGGCCATTCCGTGTTCCTGCACTGCGGCGAGTATGAGAACGGCCAGCTCGGTGAAATTTTCATCGACATGCACCGGGAAGGCGCTGCCTTCCGCAGCCTGATGAATTGCTTCGCCATCTCGGTCTCTCTCGGTCTGCAGCATGGCGTGCCGCTGGAAGAGTTCGTCGATGCCTTTGTGTTCACCCGCTTCGAACCCAATGGTATGGTGGCCGGGAACGATCACATCAAAATGACCACGTCTGTGATCGATTATATTTTCCGCGAGCTGGCGATCACCTATCTCGGAAGGACGGACCTGGCACACATCGGTGATGAAGAGAAAACCCTCTCGACCAACATCTCCAGCCCGAATGAGGAAACGATAGAGTTCCCGGACACAGCAGTTTCTGATGAGCATGTTGCAGATGATGAGCACGAAGCACTGCCGGGTCCCCTGAACGGAACCAACGGTATCAATGGCCATGCCGAAACGCGTGCTGCGGATTCGCTGGTGCTGGAAGCAAAGCTGAAAGGCTACACCGGTGATATTTGCGACAGTTGCGGCAGCATGACCATGGTGCGCAATGGCACCTGCCAGAAGTGCATTACCTGCGGCTCGACAAGTGGCTGTAGTTGAGATTTCCCCTTCGTGTTTCCTTCATGAGACCGGGGCGCTGGCGGCTGTTTTGCCAGCGCCCTTTTTTTATTCTCTTCCTGAAACCGGGTGGGGTGATTCTCACAACCGTTAAAAACAGCGATTTTCAGGCACGATGAACCGGGTGCGCCAAACGTTTTAGCCTGAGTTCGGGCGGCGGTTATCCTTTGAACTCGGCTAATCGGGCCTGTCTGAAGTATCGACATTAGTCATCTAGGCCAGGCGCAGCGCAGTGCCGGAATCTCATCTTTTCGTGCACATGCTGGAGTCTAGGGGACACCGGCCTTCCCCTGTGGGGAAACCGGAAGAGGGTATGGGCTTTCGTGTCGGCGCAGATGGTCTCTCTTTTCGCTTGTGCACCGCCGCGGGAGCGGCAACAGCAGCGTCACGCCGCAGGAGCGGTGTGACGAGAGGAAACCCTTAACAGCTCCAGCCGGATGCTCTCGCCGGAAGCCGGCGAACAGAAGCGCCCGCGAATCCGGGCTGAGAAATTTGGTGGACTCTTACCGCAAAAGTTCTATCTTTTTTTATTCCGTACTATCCGCTGAACAGTGCGGAAGAAGAATGATTTTTATTCGATCAAATTCTTACAACAGTTCAGTTATCATTTCTGAAGAAGTGTGTGATACACCACTATATGCTGAGCCTGAGATAAATTTTGGAGGATTCGAACATGAGTGAACATGCTGGTTTTTCCCTGACATTGAACCGGAAACAAGATTTCGTCTTCGAAGTTGCTTTTGACCAGGAGCATTTTGACCATATTTACCTCGACGAACCCGAGCCATTGGGCTCAAACAGCGCGCCGAACGCCTCGCGCATTCTGGGGGCGGCTGTGGGTAATTGTCTGAGTGCGAGTCTGCTGTTTTGCCTGCAAAAATCCCGCGTTGCGGTCAAGTCGCTGCGTACGGAAGTGCAGGGTACGCTTGCGCGAAATGAGCGCAACCGTTTGCGAATCGGCAGACTGGATGTGACCATCACACTGGAGATGGATGCGGAAGAGCCCAAACGCGCCGAGCGATGCCTGTCGCTGTTTCAGGATTACTGTGTGGTCTCTGCAAGCGTGAAAAAGGGCATCCCGGTCAGCGTGCGCGTCGTCGATAGCAGCGGGCATGAGCTGTTCTATGATGACGGCAGCAACCCGGAAGGGTGAGAATCGTCAGCAAAGAACCCTGTCTGAAATGGCAGGGTTTGTTGTTTTATGGGGAGAATTACAGCAGGCGGGTCTTACACCGCGACCTGCCCGGTTTTGCTGCGGATGAACGTGTCGATGCTCTGTATGGCGCGGCGCGCTTCCGGCAGATAAGCCGCGGTAAAGTGCCAGACATGCATGACGTTGTCCCACATCTGCAGTTCGGCCTCGCTGCCGGCTTTTTGCAGTGCGCCGGCGAGGCGTACAGCGTCGGAGAGAAGCAGCTCTTTACTGCCGGCCTGGATCAGGACCGGAGGCAGGCCGCTGAGGTCAGCAAATAACGGCGAGATCAGCGGGTCGTCGGCCGGATGCTCTGCGGTGTAGAGTTTGGCCGCGATGCGCAGCAGGTCTGGTGAGAGCAGAATATCGTGCGTCTTGCGGCTGTCGATGGACACACCGGCGAGGGTGAGATCCACCCAGGGGGATAGCAGCACGAGAGCAGCGGGCAGGGCCACGCCTTTCTCCCGCAGCTTTACCGCCATGGCCACGGCCATGCCGCCCCCGGCCGAGTCACCACTCAGAATGATATCGCGTGCGGGAAACCCCTCATCGAGCAGCCAGCGATAAACGGTTTCAGCATCCTCAAGGCCAGCGGGGAAGGGATGTTCCGGCGCCAGGCGGTAATCGAAGGAGAAAACCTTGCACTTGCACAGATGCGCCATCCAGGACAGCATGCTGCGGTGGCTCGCCGGCGAGCCCATGATGTAGCCCCCGCCGTGACAGTGCATGATGATCGTGTCCGAGGCGGTTTTGGCCGGAATCAACCATTCGCCGGTGATACCCCTGTTCTCTGTTGTCACGACCTCGGTCCCCCGTGCAAGCGGCAGTTTCCGGCTGATATTTTCGAAACGCATCCGCCTGTCCTCAAGGGACAAGTTATTGCGCATCCGCGCTTGCCGTGCCTGAACGACAAAATTGATGATGTGGTTTCTGAGACTCATCGTGCACGCTGCCTCATGACTTCTGGATGTCTGGATTGTTACTCAAGATAAAGGCACAAATGCAAAAATCAACAGTTTATCGACGAAAGTTTTTCGATCTTCCCATACTATATTTTTTCTTGCCATTTGTGATGTTTCACTGCAGCAGTATGCCGCCCGGGAAGCAGGCGCCGCGTGTGCATACTGCTCAGGAAGCATCCGGGCCGGATATCTCTGAGCCGGCTCCAAACCCGGTGCTCAGCCGTGCCGGTGTCTCCCTGTCCTCAGAGCGCCTCCTGCGCAGGGAATATAAGCTGCCAGCCGCTCCACCGGGGCGGAATCTGCGCGTCGTGGCGTTGTATTTCAAAACAGCGGATGATCGCTTCGATGGTTCGGCGCCGGGATATTCCGATACGCTGCGTTGTCAGATACAGCGCTGGCCCACCACCTCGCCGGCACCGCTCTGGCAGGGTGAACTGCTCATCCCGACCCCTTACGACCCCGTTACCGTGCACCGGGATACAGCCGCCTTCCCGGCCAGTTTGACGACTTATTTTTTTCACATCTCCGCCGGTAAACTGTGGCTTTATGGAGATGAAGTGGCCTACACCGGCCCGCCTGTTCGGCGCGCCAAAACCAAAAAGCAGTGGCGGCAAAACAACCGGCGCGTCATCCAGTGGTTTGTGGACAATCACGACACCCGGCCGTATGACAACGACGGCGATGGTGCCATCGATATGCTGATGCTGATCAGCCGGGCGCGTTCGAAATTTGCCTATGGTGCCGGTAAAAAAGGTCACTATCAGGGTGTTTCCAATGGCGATTTCCTGCCTGCCGGCGTGCGCATCGCCGATATGCGGGACCCGGGCAAGCCGGTTTTTCGCGGGCACGGTTCCATCATGCGCAACTCGGGTATCTATCAGACCGATTGCTATTCGCTGAATTCGCGACCGATTATCATCCACGAAATCGGGCATCTGCTCATGGGCCCGGGCCATTTCAACGGCCTGCGCCGGTGGAATCTCATGTCCGGGGCCGGGCGCAACGCTCCGGCGCGCAGCGGAGTTGTCCCGGGCGCCTGGGAAAAGATGCGTCTCGGCTGGCTGCAACCTTTCGTCGTCACACAATCGCAACAGGATTTTCTGCTGCGCGATCTGACAGGATTTAATGAAGCGCTCAAGGTCCCGCTGAAGAGTGGCAGTTATTTTCTGCTCGAATACCGCCGCAACCGGCACCGTTTCGAGAAAACGCCGGATGCTTTTTGTCCGGATCAGAATCTGCCGCGCGAAGGATTGGTGATTTCTTTTGCCAGCGCCCGCGGAGAACCGGTTTTGCGCAAGTTTTTCCCTCTGCGCCAGCTCCGCCGTGCCGCGCGTAGCCGGCGTTTTTTACATCTCGGCCCGAAAACCCGGCCCGGAACCTCCGGCTGGCGCGGCCGGGAAACCGGCATTGCTTTCCGGAACATCCGCCTGGCGGAAGATGGCGTCCGGTTGGATATCATCCTCCCGGAAGAACGGTGAAAGACCCGCTTTGCAGCCATCTCTTTAACTCGGTATGGGTCGCCCGTGGCGTACCGCGACATTCATGTCGCGCTGTAGATACATTTCACGATTTGGGCTGTTTAGAGGAGATGCCAGTAACGCGACATAAATATGGTGGTACGGGGAGCCCCAACGCCGTCACGGTCCGGGTATCCTGTTAACCCAGTAAACCGGGCCAGGCTCCGATACCGGCATGTGTCATTCCGGCCAGGCGCAGCGCAGTACCGGAATCTCATC
>DRLW01000541.1 GCA_011375275.1 Bacteroidota bacterium | reverse complement strand
GGTAAAAAACCTTTTTTCTGCCATCATGCCCTCCTGAAATTGGAATGTGCGGATTACTTCGGGATGGATAGGGCGGGCTGTGGAGCCGTGCCCGCTATCTCTGGGATTATTGACCCGTGGTGATTCGGATGTTTGCGGCGGAAGTTTCAAGATTTATCTGCCAGCGCAGATCGCTCCGATCGTGATATTCGCCGGAGAGGATGACTTTGTCCTGTTTTTCCTCGCGGCGGAGCTGCAGCGGCAGCCCGCTTTCGATGGTGAAGTCGCGTTTGCTGCGATTTCTCGGCAGGATGATCCGTGCCTGCACAGATACGGGACAGCGTTCCGGCAGACGCAGCATGATGGCGCCGCCCTTGGCATGCAGCGACAGACGCCCGGGCCGGGAACGGCACAACAGGCCGGCCATGATTTCCCCTGCGGCTGAGCGGGCAACGCCGCTCCCCTGTACCTGCTTCAGGCGGATATCCCCGCTCGCCGTCAGGCTGAAGCCGGCCGCAAGCCCCTGCGCCGTGATCGTGCCGCCGCGGCTGTCCGCCTGCACCGGCGCGGAAATTTCTCTCAGCACAACATCCCCTGCCGCTGCACTGAGAGCGAGGGAGTCTGATGCGCTCTGCACGCTCAAATCGCCGCCGCGCACCTCTGCGCGGACAGGTGCGGCAGCCCGGCTCAGTTTCAGGTTTCCTCCCGTCACGCGCAGGGTTGCGCGGCCGAACAGGCGATGCGCCCGCAGGCTGCCTCCGGTGACCGTGGCCGTGATCCTGCCCGCAAGGCTGTCCAGCAGAACCCCGCCGCCGGTCGCGCTGATGCGGATATCTCCGCGGCTGCGGTAGAGCTGCACGGCCCCGCCGGTGACGCGGCCGGCCAGCTCACCGCTGAACTGTGCCACGGAAAAAGAGCCGCCGACCAATGTGCTGTGCAGCCAGCCGGTAAAATGGGTGACCCGAACATCGCCCCCCTGCACCTGCAAAACCAGCGGGCGGTCCGGCGGCATCTGTATCTGCCACGAACGTGAAATCAGCAGTCGGGCCGGGCGGGCGCGCAATGTGGTTTTGTTAGCAGTCCGCCGGAGGGTAAACTGCACGTGAGAAAGGCCCTGGCCCGGCAGCACAGGTTCTGCAAAATGCAGAATTTCGACAAAATGAACAGAGTCCGTGGCGGAGCGGGTGATTTCGAGCCGGGTCACCGGGCCGGCAAGAGACAGGGTATCGTCTGCCGGCAGGAAGAAGCTGCTGGTGATTCTCTCTCTGGGGTAGGGATTTGCTGCGTTCCGGCTCTGCGCCTGCACACCCGCGCAAGCTGCGGCCAGCACCAGCGCTGCCGCAAGCAGTGCAGACCGGCTCAGACCAGCCAGAGCACGGCATCGGGGCCATGCTTCTGCCCGAAAAAACTTGCGCCTTGTCGGAGAATTCTTAAAATAGCGGTTCATGCCATCGGCCGGTTGCTTTGGAGTTGCGGTCGCGAAGCTGGTGAAATCTGGAAGGGAAGGGAATTATGAAGCCTCTGTTTACCAACGATGCCATTGTCCTCGGCATCCTTCTGGCAATACTTGCATTTGTTTTCAAAACGTCGCACAGCGACAACCCATTCTGGAAAAAATTTTACACTTATGTTCCGGCACTTCTGCTGTGTTATTTTATCCCGGCTGTATTCAACTCTCTCGGCATCATCTCCGGCGAGGAATCGCATTTGTATTTTGTCGCCTCACGCTACCTGCTGCCGGCCAGCCTGGTGCTGCTGACCCTGAGCATCGATATGCAGGGCATCATCAATCTCGGGCCCAAGGCGATCATCATGTTTCTCACCGCTACGGTCGGCATCGTCATAGGCGGGCCGCTGGCGATACTGATCATTTCGGCGTTTAACCCGGAAATCGTCGGTGGTAGCGGGCCGGATGCGGTCTGGCGCGGCCTGACCACGGTTGCCGGAAGCTGGATCGGTGGCGGGGCGAACCAGACCGCCATGAAGGAAGTTTTCGGCGTCAGCGACCGGCTGTTCACGGCCATGATCGCCGTGGATGTCATCGTCGCCAACATCTGGATGGCCTTCCTGCTCTATGGCGCCGGAATTTCCGAGCGCATCGACACCTGGCTGAAAAGCGATACCTCTGCCATCACGGAGGTGCGCAAAAAGGTCGAAAACTACCGCGCCAGCATCGAGCGCATCCCCTCCCTCACCGATCTTGTCCTCATCGCCGCAGTCGGATTCGGCATGACCGCACTGGCCCACTTCGGGGCTGACCTCATCGCTCCGTGGATCCGCGCCAATGCCCCGGGACTGGAAAAATTCAGCCTGACCTCTCCCTTTTTCTGGATCGTCGTCATCGCGACGACAGCCGGGCTCCTGCTTTCCTTCACCAAAGCCCGCGATCTCGAAGGTGCCGGTGCTTCAAAGGTCGGCAGCCTGCTGCTGTATATTTTAGTCGCAAGCATCGGGATGAAAATGGATATCGGCGCTGTGCAGGAGTCCCCGGGCTTTTTTGCGGTCGGGTTGGTGTGGATGCTGATCCACGTCACCATTCTGCTGACCGTGGGTAAGCTCATCCGTGCGCCGTTTTTCTTCATCGCGGTCGGCAGCCAGGCGAATGTCGGCGGGGCAGCCTCTGCTCCGGTTGTGGCCTCGGCGTTCCATACCGCCCTGGCCCCTGTCGGGGTGCTGCTGGCGGTTCTCGGCTATGCGCTGGGGACATACGGGGCGTGGCTGTGCGGTATTCTCATGCAGAGCGTGGCGCCCTGAGGGGTGCACAGTTGTCTCGACCGTGCGAAGGGGCGGCCTCTTCGCACGGTTTTTCTGCGCTCAGGAACATCCATCTGATGGCGCCGGCCCTTGCGCATGTGCGATCAGCAGGCGTCGCTTTATCGCGTGCCGCCGGGGTTCTCATCATCACTTTCAATGACGCGGGCGTACACTTCCGTCGTGGCCGTACCCGATACTGTCATCTCGCTGAAACGCTTTTGCAGCAAAGTCCGGATCCAGCCGCGCACCATGGGGATGAGCAGGGAAAAGCCGATCAGATCGGTGATCAACCCGGGCGTGAGCAGCACGATTCCACCGATGAGCACGAGCAAGCCGTCGATCATCTGCGCGGCCGGCACATGTCCTTCCGCAAGTTCCCGCTGAATCTCCTGAAAAACCCGCAGACCCTGATGCCGGGCCAGACTGGCTCCTAAAATACCGGTGATGATGACCAGCCACATCGTCGGCCAGAAGCCGATGACCTCGCCGAGCTTGATCAAAATCAGCATTTCGATAAATGGCACGCCCACGAAGAGCATGATGAGTTTTGCTAACATGATGGTATCCTGTCGATGACCTGAAAATACTAACCGTTGTGATGGCTGTTTTCGCACCGGCAGCGCGGTGTTTTGTGCGAACCCGCCTGTTTTTTCATAATCTACACTTTCCGGGGATAAAGACAAGGCAATCCGAGTCCATGGCAAGCCCTTCTCGTCACACCGCAGGAACGGTGTGACGAGAACCAGAACCGTCATTCCGGTTTCCCCGCAGGGGAAGACCGGAATCCCCCAGATACGGGCATGTACTAAAAGATGAGATTCCTGCATGAGTGCGGGCTTTCGGGGCAGGGGGTATTGCGTTTCGTTTGTGCACTGCCGCGGGAGCGGCAACTGGGGCGTCACACCGCAGGAGCGGTGTGACGAGAAGAGATTGCGGTGTGACGAGAAGGGGACAGAATGGCAAAACGTGCTTGCAGATGGCGGAAAATTATTCTACACTTTATCCTGCCGGCTCTTCCAGCCTCGCGTGCCGGCAACAGACCGCATGCTGATTTTCACCTGACGCATTGATCGAAAACAGAGACCCAAACCCGCACGATGCCATCACCTGACGACATAAAATACATCGCGATTGCCGGCAATATCGGCGTCGGTAAAACCACGCTGACCCGCCTGCTTTCCGAACGCTTCAACTGGCAGGCATTTTATGAAAATTTTGAAGAAAACCCGTACCTGGTCAGTTTTTATGAGGATATGAGCCGCTGGGCTTTTCAGTCGCAGATTTTCTTTCTCAAGGAGCGCATCAAGGAACACATCAACATTCAGCAGTTGCAGGTCTCCTGTGTGCAGGATCGTACGATCTATGAGGATGCAGAAGTTTTCGCGCGCAATCTGTACGAACGCGGCATCATGCCGGAACGCGATTTTGCCGTGTACTACGATCTTTACTCCGGCCTGCGCGATTTTCTGCGCAGCCCCGACGTTCTCATCTACCTGCGCGCCTCGGCCTGGACGCTGATCAGCCGCATCCGCAAACGCGGGCGCGATTTTGAGCAGCAGATCGACAAAGAGTACATTATGCAGCTCAATACCCTGTATGAAAGCTGGGTATCGGACATGCAGAAAACCCACCGCGTGCTGGTCATCGAAACGGACGAATTCGACATCATCGACGACGAAGCATGGCGTGAAAATGTTTTGCAGCGTATCAGCGAAGAGGTGGCCGGGATATGACCATATTCGCCTGAAAATGACATGGGAATGATAACTCATGAACTGAACTGGTGACGAGATGGAGGGAGAGCATGGGACAGCAAGAAATCAACAAAGAATTGAGCGCGCAACAGTTGCGCCTGTTCGAGAAACACCTGCTGAGCGACATCCGTGCGATAGAGCAGATGGAGAGCAAGGGGCTGTTCGAATGTGACGTCCGGCGCATCGGCGCTGAGCAGGAAATGTTTCTCATCGATTCTGCCGGCAGGCCCGCGCCTGTGGCCATGGAGCTGCTCGAACGCCTTGATGACGACCATTTTACCACCGAGCTGGCGCGCTACAACATCGAGCTGAATCTGCCGCCCCTGTCATTCGAAAAAAAATGCCTCACCACCCTGGAATCCAACCTGCGCTCCTACATCGAACTGGCGCGAAAAACCGCACAGGAACAGGGCAGCGATATCGTACTCATCGGAATTTTGCCCACCCTGAACAAAAACGATTTCACCCTCGATTCCATGACCCCGAGGCCGCGCTACTATGCCCTGAACGACGCCATCATGAAAATCCGCGGCGCAGAGTATGAAATCTACCTGCGTGGCACAGACGAGCTGTACATCAAGCACGATTCTGTGATGTTCGAAGCAGCCAACACCAGTTTCCAGGTTCACTTCCAGACCTGCCCGGAAAACTTCGCTCTGTACTACAACATCGCGCAGGCGGTCGCGGCACCATCGCTGTCGATTGCAGCAAACTCGCCGGTTTTTCTCGGCAAGCGCCTGTGGCGGGAATCGCGCATCCCCCTGTTTCAGCAGTCTGTCGATACCCGGAGGCACCCGCTGCATCTGCGCAAATCGCTGGCCCGTGTCAGTTTTGGCACCAGATGGGTGCAGCAATCCGTGACCGAAATTTTCAAAGAAGACATCACCCGTTTCCGGGTGATGATGGGAGCACGGATCGATGAAAACTCTCTGGATGTTCTGCAGGAGGGCGGCATTCCGAAACTGAAGGCCCTACAATTGCACAACGGCACGGTCTATCGCTGGAACCGGCCGTGCTACGGCATCACCGATGGCAAACCGCACCTGCGCATCGAGAACAGAATCTTCCCATCCGGCCCCAGCATCGTCGATGAAGTGGCCAATGCCGCGTTCTGGTTCGGGCTGATCAGCGGCATGGCCCGGGAGTATGGCGACATCACCCGCAAGATGAATTTCGATGATGCCAAAACCAATTTCATCGCTGCGGCACGGCGCGGGCTGAGAGCACAGTTCACCTGGTTCGGCGGCAAAACCATTCCCGCTCCGGACCTGATCATCAACGAGCTCCTCCCCCTGGCCGAACAGGGGCTGCGCCAGTCTGATATCGATGCCAGGGATATCCAGCGCTATCTCGGTATCGTTCGCGAGCGGGTAAAAACAGGCCAGACCGGAGCGGAATGGATGCTCAACTCATGGGCAAAAATACGTTGTTCGCGCACACTGCACGAATGCCTGGCCACCATCACCCTGGCCGCACGCGACAGACAGCGCGGCAAAAAGCCGGTGCACGAGTGGCCTCTGGCAAAGCCGGCGAAAAAAAGCGACTGGCGTACCCATTTCCGCAGAGTCGAGCAGTTCATGAGCACGGATATTTTCACCGTCGGAGAAGATGACTCCATCGAGCTGGTGCTGAATATGATGGAATGGCGCACCATCCGCCACGTGCCGGTGGAGAACCACAGCAATGAACTCGTCGGTGTTGTGGACTACCTCTCCCTGCTCAGGCTGATCAAAAACCACCGCCAGGAGAAGGATATCCTGCTGCAACCGGTGAAGATGATCATGCGCCGGAATGTCCCGACTGTCACGCCGGACACCAGCACGCAGGAAGCCCTCGGTCTCATCCTGAAGCACAGTGCCTCCTGCCTGCCCGTGCTGCACGACGGCATACTGGTCGGCATCATCACCGAGCATGATTTCATGCGCATCGCCGGGCATCTCGTGGATGAGGAGTGAGCCGGGATATACCGGTTATTTTCGTGTCAGGGAAGCCTGTACGGTATTATTCCTGTGCACCAACGGATCGACAACGCGAAAAAGCCCGTCCTTTGGGAATTTCCATATTTGCAACACAGCAACAGATTGCTTAGCATAACCGATGGTGGGAACAGACCATCTCCGGCCGGGGACTGAGCCCGGTGAATAGGAACAGAGGACTGTGTCAATTCACCGGGCGATGACCGGCAGCCCGCTGTCACCCGAGACCCAATTTCAGGTATGAGTATGACTGTACCGATTCACTTTATCCCTGCCCACACCAGCCTCGTCCGCGCTCTGGCGGATGAGCTGCTGCGTACGGAACAGCGTGATTTCTCCGGGCACATGATCATTCTGCCCAACCAGCGCCTGCAGCAGTATCTGCATCTCGAACTTGCCGGCCGCGTGCGCGCGTGCATCCCGCCGCGGGTGACCACCCTCGAGAGCGTGGCCCGCATGCTGCCTGCGCAAAAACATCTGCGCATCCTGCAGGGGCAGGAGGAGGCGATCATCCTCAACGCCCTGCTCAGCGAGGGCGACTACGCCAGCCTCAAGCCCGGCATGGAGCGCGATCTGGCGCGCTTTTTTACCGAATTCGCCGACGAAGCCCTCGACCCCTCTGCTCTGAATACGGTTCGCGATCTCATCAGCCGGGATGTCTTTCACGATGATGTTCATCGCCAGCATGTGCTCGACCACATCGATGAGCTCGAGGCCCTGCACAAGCGTTACGGTGCTCTGCTGCAGGAAAACGGTTTGACCACGGCCTCGGACTTTTTTCTCAGCCAGGCCCGGGCCTTTGACCCGGAGCAGGAAAACCATCTTCTGCCGGCGCACATACACATCGCCGGTTTTGGCGATGCCACCGGCGCACAAATCATCTTGCTGAAAAAACTCCTGCGCCGGCCGGGAACCCATTTCTGGCTGCATACAGATACCGCTCTGCTGCAAAAGCGTGCAACCAATGAGGGCAGCGGCCCGGGCCAGCCCCTGAGCGACCTGTTACAGGCTCTGGACCTGGTCCCACCCCAGCCGGAGAACGCGGACAGACCGGCGCACAACACACTGCTGGCACGGGCAGCCTTTGACCTGGGCACCTGTGATGATCTGCCGGAGGGGCCGGCGCAGGTCACCATCCATGAAGCCATGTCGCCGATCGATGAGGTGAAGGCTGCTGTCGCGCTGGCGCGCGAGTTGATACGCAACAAAGGCATTGCACCTGAGCAGATCATTCTCTGTGTTCCTGATGCCGCCCGCTACGGCCGGCTCGTGCGCAGCATCTGCCTGAAAGCCGGTGTGCCGATCAACTACTCGCTGGCCATTCCCTTTGATCAGACGCAGATCGGCCAGTGGCTGCATCTCTTCTGCGATCTCGTGCTCGAAGACTGCCCGCTGCGCACGCTGCTGGATCTGTTCAACAACCAGTATTTTCGCAGTCTGTTCGGCACGGACCATGCTGTCACCATGCGTGGTGAGCTGAAAACCCTGGCCACAAAGTACGAAATCGCCCGGGGGCTGGACAATTTTATGCAGGCCGCGCTTGAGGAGAACGCATCCGCGCTCATGCCGCTGTTCGAAAAGCTGCGGGTTTTTCTCGCGCCCTTTGCCGGCGACACAGCGGAGCGAAACGGATACAGCATCAGCGAATGGGCGGAACGCATGCGCGAGTTCACCCGCGCCTGTGCTTTTGAGCACTATCTCGCCGGAGACCCGGCCCGCGACGCCTACAACCTGGAATCACGCGCCATGAACCACTGGTATTCCGGCCTGCAGATCATCGAGCGAACCGGTGAATTTCTTCACAACACCCTGACCCGGTTTGAGTTTTTCATGCTGTTGCGGCAGAACGTCCTCAACACCGAGCTGCGGCCTGCCGGCGAGCCCTTTATCGGCGTGCAGGTGATGGGGCTGCTGGAAGCACGCAACCTGAGGGCGCAGGTCATGCTCATCATCGGCCTGACCGAGGGTGGTTTCCCGGCTAAAATTTCCCGCGAGCTGTTCCTCGCCGAGCCGGTACGGCGCCACATCGGGCTGACGACGTTTCACAAACGCGAACACCTGCAGGATCAGCAGTTTTTCCACCTGCTGGCTGCGCACGAGCAGGTACATCTCTTTTATCCACAGCAGGATCAGGACGCTCCTTTCGTGCCTTCGCGCTTTCTGCAGCGGCTGCGGCTGGTCAACATCCGGCGGCGCGGCTGCGTGCCGGAGCACAAAGCGCAAGGACTGCTGTTCCGTGATGATTTTTTGCGCCTTCCAGCGATCCGCAGCAGCCACGAGGCGTGGGCTGAAAAATACCGCACTCTGCAGCAAAGCGTCACCGCGCGCAACGACAGCCGGGGGCATTTTCCCGGCGCGCGCGAGGAAATTTTTCAGCGCATTCCCGGCACACAGTTGGACTATCTGCTGCAGTGCCCGTATCGCTTTCTGCTGCTGCGCGCAGGTCTTCGCGAAGCCAGTCTGCCCAGCGATGAAAACGACGCGCGCAGCGTGGGCACGTGGTTGCATCTGATTTGCCAGACATTTTTCACCGGCCTGCCGGAGCGATTGCGCAAACACATCCCCGACCCTGAGCTGGCCAAAGGCTGGCGCCGTCCGATTACGGTGGCGGATAAAGACAGGGCTATCGACCGGTTATGTAAACTCAGCCGCGCCCTGATGCCCCTGAGCGGCGGGGAAATCGACATGCTGCTCTACATGGAATTTTCCGGTTGGCAGGCCTTTGTGGAACACGAAAGCGATCGCCCGGAGTGGATTTTCAACGAGGCTGATTTTGAAAAAGTGATCGAGCAGGACATCGCTCTTCATCGCGGCAGCGAAACCTTCACCTGCACCATTCACGGCCGCATCGACCGCCTCATCCGCGAACAGGATTGCGTCACGGTGCTGGATTATAAAAACAGCAAAGGCGGGCTGGAAGAGAGAAAACTCAGAAAGGGTGAGCTGTCACAACTGCTGCTGTACAGCCAGATGCTGCGCGCACTGGAGGACTTTCAACAGCAAAACTTTGCGCTGGAATATTATGCTTTTAAAGACAACGACAGTATCAGGCTTGACAAGGAGCAGGACATCAGCGCGGCCTGGCACAAGCTGGAAGAAACATGGGCGGAGCTGCTGTTTGCCATCCTGCTCGACGCCGAACCTTTCCGCCCGGTCGTTGATATCGGGGAACACGGCGGCGGGCACTGTACCTACTGTGATTTTAGCGGTATCTGCCGGCGTGAGGAGATCGTGTACCTGCAGCAGGAGGACAAGGCATGAGCACCCTGCGCGATAACCCGCAAAATCCCTACTTTTCTTTCGTTGTCAGTGCCTCGGCCGGTTCGGGAAAAACCTGGCAACTCAGCCAGCGCTATTTGCGCCTGGTCGCCGCCGGGGCCGAGCCTTCGGAGGTGCTGACCGTCACTTTTACGCGCAAAGCTGCAGCGGAGATGCGTGATCGCATTCTCGAAGATGCAGCCAACCTGCTGGTCGATGCGCAGGCGGCGCAGCGCCTCGACGCCGAGATGCAGGCATTTTACCGGGATGCAGAGGACCCGGATTCGCCGCGCATCC
>DRLW01000540.1 GCA_011375275.1 Bacteroidota bacterium | reverse complement strand
TGATGGCCCCGGCCTGTGGTTAGCGCTGCTCTTCGCGTTCATCGGTGGCATGATTCTCAATCTGATGCCCTGTGTGCTGCCGGTGCTTTCGGTCAAAATTCTCGGCATCGTGCACCAGGCCGGCTCCAGCCATTCGAAACCGTGGAAACACGGTCTGATCTTCACAGCCGGCGTCCTGATTTCCTTCTGGATTCTCGCAGGCGCTTTACTGGCTCTGCGCGCAGGCGGAGAGCACCTCGGCTGGGGGTTTCAGTTGCAGTCGCCGGCGTTTATCGTCGTCCTGTCAGCCATCATGTTTCTTTTCGGTCTGAGTCTGTTCGGTGTTTTCGAGATCGGTACATCGCTGGCGGCAGCCGGTGGCCAGCTCGACAACAAAAGCGGGAACTCCGGCTCCTTCTGGAGCGGTGTGCTCGCCACCATTGTGGCCACACCGTGCACAGCGCCGTTCATGGGTTCGGCTCTCGGCTTTGCCCTGACCCAGCCAGCGTGGGCCTCGATGCTGATCTTCACTTTCCTCGGTCTGGGCATGGCCTTCCCGTACATCGTGCTGACGTCCTCGCCCAAACTGCTGCGTTATGTCCCCAAACCCGGCCGCTGGATGGAATCGTTCAAACAGTTCCTCGGTTTTCTGATGATGGCGACCGTGATCTGGCTGGTTTGGGTTTTGGGAATTCAGGCCGGAATCAATGCCGTCACCTCGCTGCTGATCGCACTGCTGATCATCGGCATCGCCGGCTGGGTGTACGGCCGTTGGGGCACTCCGGCCATGGAAGGGGCTGCACGGAAGTGGGGCATCGGCATCGCTGCCTTTCTGCTGTTCTTCGGCCTGAGCTTTGCGCTCAACACAGCCGGCCGCGCTGATGCCACTGGAACGATGCAATCCGCGGCGAAAGAAAACAGCGGCGGCATCGAGTGGCAGGCATTTTCGCCGGAGCTGGTGCGCCAGCTTCGCTCGCAGAACCGGGCGGTTTTTATCGATTTCACCGCAGCCTGGTGCCTGAGCTGCCAGGTCAACGAACGCGTGGCGCTGGCCAATGAAGAGGTCGTGGCTAAATTCCGCGAGCTCAACGTCGCCATGGTCAAAGCAGACTGGACCTCACGGGACGAAACCATCACCAAAGCCCTGGCCGAGTTCGGCCGCAACAGCGTGCCTCTGTACGTTCTCTATTATCCGGACCCGGACAGGGAACCCCTGATTCTGCCGGAAATACTCACGCCCGGTATCGTACTCGATGCGTTGAAAACCCTGGAACAATGATCACCGGGGACCTCGCCGGGATAGCGCAGCGCTGAAAATTTTCTTCATCCCGGCGGTCACCTGAAACCCGAGGTGTTGCCATGAAGAGAGCTTTTCTTTTTTTCAAAATGGTTTTCATCCTGCTGCTGTTGACCGGTTTTACCACGGATAAAGCCGCCATCAACAAACCAGCCCCGGATTTCAGCCTGAAAGCAGCGGATGGCAAAACTTACTCCCTGTCTGACTTCAAAGGCAAGTACGTGATTCTGGAATGGATCAACTTTGATTGCCCTTTTGTGCGCAAACACTACAAAAGCGGCAACATGCAGAACCTGCAGAAGAAATATACCGGCAAGGGTGTGATCTGGTTGAGCATCAACTCTTCTGCACCGGGGAAACAGGGGAACTTTCCCGCCGAAGAAGTCAACAGACGCCTGCAGAAGCAGGGCGCTTCTCCGACCGCCTATCTCTTCGATCCATCAGGCACGGTGGGCAGAGCCTACGGGGCCAAAACCACTCCGCACATGTACCTCATCGACCCGGAGGGTGTGCTGGTCTATGCCGGTGGTATCGATGATATCCGCTCGGCAAAAATCTCTGATATCCCCAAAGCGAAAAATTACGTCTCACTGGTGCTCGAAGCCGCCCTTGCCGGCAAACCGCTGCCGGTTCAAAGCACGCGTCCTTATGGCTGTTCCGTGAAATACTGAGCACACCTGCCCACGCCGGTCCCGGTACACCGGGCACCAGCCGGTGTGCTGCAGCTTGACTTTGCCCCACACGTTCGCTATTTTCCGCGTCAGGAGCAGTACGGGGTATATCCTGATAATCCTACCGGGGAGCAATGGGACACGATCTCATCATATTCACCAATGGAGAGACGAGGGCGGGGTGCAGTATAGCGGCTTGATCAACAATACGACAGTACTCGACGAAGTTCTGACCACGCCATCGGGCGCAGTCATCGAGGCCATGCAACGCCTGCAGGGCGATATCATGATCCTCGGTGCAGGCGGCCGCATGGGTGTTTCCCTCGCGCTGCTGGCACAGAATGCCATCCGCAAGGCAGGACTCAGCAAACGCATCATCTGCGTTTCCCGTTTTACCAATCCGCGCAATCGCAACGAGCTGGCACGTGCCGGTATCGAAATGATCACCTGCGATCTGCTCGACGGCGTCGCGATTCAAAAGCTGCCCGCGGTCGAGAATGTCATCTACATGGTCGGCATGCGCCCTGAACACCCCGGCCAGATGCCCAAAACCTGGGCAGTGAACAGCTTTTTGCCCGGTATCGTCGTGCATAAATTCGTGCAGTCCCGCATCGTACTCTTTTCCACGGGCCATGTGTATCCGCCGGCGGATATCCGCCTTGGCGGCAGCAGTGAAACCGACCCTGTGGGGCCGGTCGGAGAATATGCCCAGTCTGCCCTGGCCCGCGAGCGTATCTTCGACTTTTTTTGTGGTAAACTGGAAATCCGCGGCGTGATTCTGCGCCTCGCCCATGCTGTGGAGCTGCGCTACGGCATGCTGCTGGAGATTGCACGGAAAGTCAGCCTGCAGGAGCCCATCGATCTCAGCCACAGCCACCTCAACCTGATCTGGCAGGGAGACGTCAACAGCATCGCCTTGCGCGCTTTTGAATATGCCAAAACACCACCGCCGGTAATCAACGTCAGTGGGCCGGAGACGGTTTCCGTCCGCAAGCTGGCGATGGTTTTTGCCCGCCATTTCCGAACAACGCCGATTTTTGAAGGCATCGAAAACGAACAGGCACAGCTCTGCGATACGACTCTGTGCAACCGGCTGTTCGGCTATCCTGATGTGTCCCTCGGCCAGTTGATCAAGTGGACCGCCAACTGGATCAAACTGGATGCACCCACCTGGAACAACAGCCATGCCCCGGCGCACACACTGCATCGCCAGTCTTTCGAGCGCTTGTCATGAACACCACCCAGCTCCTGCTCAGCCTCCGCCGCCTGCACCAGCACATCCGCGAACGCGTCGTCAACGCCTGCGAAGAGCAGGCCGGCACAACCCTCGCCCGCGTCTCCGAGCAGCACCGCGACGATACACTGTATGCCATCGATCGCATCGGCGAGCAGGTTATCCTCGAATTTATCGAACGCGAAATAGCGGTACACGTGCCGGTCATCGTAATCTGCGAAGGGATGGCACAGGGGAGCACCGTTCTACCGGCAGGTACCCGCGAGCAGGATGCACGCTGGCGCATCATCATCGACCCTATCGACGGCACGCGCGGACTGATGTATCAAAAGCGCAGTGCGTGGATTCTCACGGGTGTGGCAGAAAATCAGGGGCAGGAACCGATGCTTCAGGATATTTTTCTCGCCGTGCAAACGGAGGTTCCGCTTGTAAAACAACACCTGAGCGATCAGCTCTGGGCTTTGCGCGGGCAAGGGACACAGGGGAGACGATACAACAGGTTGACAGGCGAGGAAAACGAGCTGGCCGCCCGGCCTTCGCAGGCAAAAACGATCGACCATGGTTTTGCCACGTTCGTGCGCTTTTTCCCCGGCGGCCACACAGCGCTCTCTGAGCTGGAAGACACGGTTCTCGCGGCTGTTTTGGGAAAGGCCATTTCAGAACGGGCGCTTTGTTTTGAGGATCAGTACATCAGTACCGGGGGGCAAATTTACGGCCTCGTCATGGGAATGGACCGGTTCGTCGCGGATCTGCGTCCCCTCCTGCGACAGGACAACAGGCTGTGCTGTCATCCGTACGACATCTGCACCGAGCTGATCGCCCGCGAAGCGGGAGTAATCATCTGCGATGAAACCGGTGAACCCATCTCCTGCCCTCTCGACACCCGGACCCCGGTCACCTGGATCGGTTACGCCAACGCAACACTCCGCAACACCATCCACCCCCATCTGGAGCAGGCGTTGAAAAAGTTCTCCTGAGCTGAAAAACTCCGGTGTGATTTTTCTGTCATCAAAACATTAGCAGCTATCAGCCGGTCAAAGCCGGAGCGATTCACCAGCGGTCCACGCGCGCCGCATACCATGCATCGTGCCAGTCCTGGGGAATATCCTTTTCCACGAGCAGACAGCCGGGTGCGATGGTAGGATAGAGCTGGCTGTAGTTGCGGATATCCGTACCGTTGACGCGGCGATTGATATGCGTTGGACGCAAATCTTCCAGCCGTTCCAGCCCGGCAGCAGCGCATAATTCCATCAGGTATTTGATCATGGCAGCGTGGTAATTGGCGACACGCCTGGCTTTGTCATCGACGTGCAGGGCTTTGGAGCGAGTTTTGTCCTGGGTCGCAATACCTGTCGGGCACAGGCCGCTGTTGCATTTTCGGGCCTGAATGCAGCCGAGGGCAAACATCATCGCGCGGGCGGAGTTGACCGTATCGGCACCGAGGGCGAGCAGACGCAGGACGTGGAAAGCCGAAACCGCCTTGCCCGAAGCGATGATTCGTATTTTCTCCCGCAGCCCGATACCGATGAGCGCGCTGTGCACAAAGACCAGCGCATCGCGCAACGGCATACCGACCGAGTTGGTCAGCTCGATGGGGGCAGCGCCCGTGCCGCCCTCACCACCGTCCACCGTGATGAAATCCGGCGTCAGTCCGGTTGCGAGCATGGCCTTGCAGATCGCCAGAAAATCCTTTTTTTCGCCAACACACAATTTGAAGCCGACCGGTTTCCCGCCGGACAGCTCACGCAGGCGGGTGAGGAATTGCAACAGACCGGTGGGCGAATCAAAGGCTGTGTGCGACGCAGGCGAGACGACATCCTGTCCCAGGGGCACGCGGCGGATCTCCGCTATCTCCGGCGTCAATTTCGCCGCCGGCAGGATGCCGCCATGTGCTGGCTTTGCGCCTTGTGATAGTTTGACCTCCACCATCCTGACCTGCGGCAACTGGGCTTTTTCTTCAAAAAGTGCCGGATCAAAATTGCCTTCATCATCGCGGCAGCCAAAATATCCGGTACCGATCTGCCAGACGAGGTCAGCTCCGTATTTCAGATGGTACGGGCTGATTCCACCCTCGCCGGTATTGTGGGCAAACCCGCCCATTTTCGCCCCTTTATTCAAAGCCAGAATCGCGTTGCGACTCAACGAACCAAAACTCATCGCCGAGATATTCAGCGGTGAAGCGGCATAGGGCTGTGCGCACTTTTCCTCGCCAAAAATGATCCGCGGATCGTGCTCCTTCACCTGCTTCGGTGCGATGGAATGATTGACCCACTCATAGCCGTTGCGATACACATCGAACTGGGTGCCGAACGGGCGGGTATCCAGCTCACCTTTGGCCCGTTG
>DRLW01000539.1 GCA_011375275.1 Bacteroidota bacterium | reverse complement strand
TTCGATGGTGTTACTTTAAAACCAAACGATCCGTTACTGGCAGATTCCATCTCAATTTACGCCAGGGTACGCCACGCCAATCCTTTGCGTAAGGCACAGGTCATCGTCACGCTGCCCTCGGCGGACAGCCTTGACCTGTCATTTGATGCGGTTAGCGGCCAGTATGTAGCCATCAAAGCAATTCCTCCCCTCAGCAGAGGCCAGTGGCTCACGTTGCATTTTTATTTTGAAGATACGCAGGGAAATCAGCTGAGTACCCCGGCAAAAAGTTATATCGTTCCGCGCGGCGCTGATTTACGGTTGTTCCAGGATCGTCTGACTATGGTGGGGGACAGTACGATAACCTTGCAGAATTTTGCCTATAACCTCGGCGACGTCGATATCGATCAGGTCATCGTCCGTTACGAGGAGCTGAATGCAGATGGCCTGACGTGGAAATGGCTGGGAGATGATACCCTCGATCTGCCGAAGAAAACGCGGCTGCCCAGCTCTATCGCTTACCTTCCCGGTAAAAGAGAGTTTACACTACGCGCAACGATCGATCCTGATAACCAGGTATATGAAACGGATGAAGATAATAACCAGATCATCCGTGAATTCAGGACTACGATCTATCCCGTATCCCCGGATCTGGGCACCACGACGCAGTACACCCGCACCGATACAATCGAGTATGCTGATGGTGTTTATGTTCTTGTCGAGCCCGGGTCTGTAAGCAAAAAAACGACGCTGCACATCCAGAGTCTGGATACAACTCTGGCTACTGACCAGCCTGACTTCGTGCTGCTGAAAAAAGGGAATGCGCAGGCTTCATGGCAGTTGGCGCTCGGGGAAGAGGGGATGGATTCAGAAGGAGTGAAAGCGCATATCTGGGTTGACCTGGACAGCCTCATGTCTGCGGCAGCCGGTAAGGGGGATATTGCCCTTGCCCGTTGGGATACGCGTTTGCACAAATGGATTCGTGTGCAGACTGCTGAGGATCAGCAGCGCTTGCACGCTTTGGTGCCTGTCCCGGGCCAGTATGCAGTGTTCAGTATCTCGGATGATATTCCCCCAAAGGCTGAAATCAATGTTGAAGGCCAGCTCTTCAGCGCAGGGGGCTTTGTGCCCGCTCAGCCTGTTATCAGCATTCAGGCGCAGGATGCGAATGGGGTCAATATTTCTCCGGAAGGGATCAAAATTTGGATCGATGAACAGGAGTTGCCGTACGAGCAGTACTCTTTTGTCGATAGCGCGGCAGCTATCAATGCCGTTGCTGTCAAAATTCGTCCGGTCTTGCAAGCAGGAAAGCATGAAATCCGCTATCTCGTCACTGACGCGGCCGGCAATGCTTACAAGGCAGACCCGGTGCCATTCAAAGTCGCAGAAGGTGATGAATTGCTCTTTCTTGGAACCTATCCGAATCCATTCGAAACCCAGACGACTTTCTCTTATGAACTGTCCAATCACGCTGACGATCTTGAAGTGAAAATCTACACGACTTCAGGCCGTTTGATCCGTACTATTTCTGCCGCCGATGTTGTCGAAGACCCTAACCCGCTTGGTCCGAACTACCACGAAGTGACCTGGGACGCCCGTGATGAGTATGGTGAACGGGTTGCAAATGGGATGTACTATTTTAAACTCATCGTTAAATTTCGTGACAAAACAGTAGAAAAAATCGGCAGAATTGTTCGTTTGCGATAAAAGAACAGGTTGAGAAAAAGATGAAACAGCACCAGAATACACATCGCGGGAATTCTTTTTTGAAAGGCTGTGCGCTCGTCTGCCTCAGTTTCCTATTGCCGCTTTCATCTGTGCAGGCAGGAAAGTATGCGGCAGCCTATCTGAATATCGGCGTTGGGGCCCGTGGTCTCGGTCTCGGTGGCGCATATATCGCGTTATCACGTAATGCCACGGCTTTCTATTGGAATCCTGCAGGCCTGGCTTTTGTACAAAACCCGCAGATGGCTTTTATGTATGCCTCACAGTTCGGCAGCCTGGGTTCACCGCTGGCTAACTATAATTATGTCGGTGCTGCTTTGCCTCTGCGTGGCGGTGCCACGATAGCAGCCAACTGGATTCGCCTGTCGTCTGGCGAAATCCCTGTTTATCCGGAGTTGCAGGGTGATAATCTCGGTCAGAGATTGAGAGACCCGGAGTTGCGCCCGGATGGCCAGCCAGCCGGTTTTTTCTCGAACCAGGAAAATGCATACTACTTTTCCTTTTCTAAAATGAACCGTTTTAATATCGACTGGGGCTACCAGACTCTCGACTTCCCGGTTGAAATCCCCATCGGCGTCAACCTGAAACTGCTTCAGCAGAGTGCTTATGGGCGCAGTGCCAGCGGTCTTGGTGTTGATATTGGTGTCATGCTGCGTATCGGATTGGAAGAAATGCTCAATGCGGCCAACATCGGCAAGCTCTCTTTTGGTTTTCAATTCCGTGATGTTTCGAGAACGACGCTGACATGGGATAATCAGAAACGCGACGAAATTGAGCCGAGTTTTCGTTGGGGCTTTGCCTATGAGAAGCCTATTCCGGCCATCGGCGGCAATGCAATTTTTACCTGGCAAAATAAGAATCCGTTCGACAAAAAAGTGCATTATGGAGCAGAATTACGCCGTCATTCTCTTTTTCTGCGAATCGGATCAAGTGATGGTAATCTTACTGCAGGAACAGGATTCAGCATATGGAAACTCGTCGTCGACTATGCCTTTACAGGTTACGAGCTTGGAAACGTTCATCGTTTGAGTGGGGTGTTGCAACTATGAGAACCCCGGCTATGCTGCTCCTCGCCGCCGGCTTGTCTTTGCTTTCCTGCAAGAGTAACCCAACGGGCTCCGCGGAACGCCTGCCAGCGCCGATCCTGCTGCCCAATCCTGCTGATACCAGTCTGGTCGAGGTGGGGATTGATGCTGTTGATTTCGGCGATTATATTCGCCTGGATTGGCAGGCAGGAGACAAGCAGACACCGTCAGAGTACAATATCTATCGAAAAAAAGATGGGGATGAGCAATCCTTTACTCTGCTTGGGGCTGTTGGCGGCAATCAAACATCGATAATCGACTCCTCTGGTATTGCAGTTGGTACACGGTATTATTATTATATCACCGCTGTCGATGATGATGGGCTCGAAAGCGAGCCGTCGGATACCCTCGACTATCAGCTGATTGCCAAAGCAGATGTTCTCAACAACACGCTGGCAGTCCAGCCGGTGTTCAGTTGGCGCGTCGAAGCCGTGCCGCAGTTCTATGTTCTAAAGCTGGTTGAGGCTGAAACCGATAGAAAGATATGGGTTGCGCAGATCCAGTCATCCTTCACCACGGATGAGCAGGTACAATTCAATAAAGACGGCCGTGCTACGGTAGATTCTCTCAAGAAAAATTTCCCTTATAAGTGGCGAGTCGATATTATTGGCCCTTCAAGAAACTCAGGGAGTGAGTCAGCGTGGAAGCGATTTTCGCTTCAGTAATGCTGGAAATGTTGAATGGAATCATGTCATGTGATTGAAGGGAGCGAACTATGGTTGCCGACTATCCGCTCCTCTTCTCTTCTTTTACACAACATTTCATCCTTCCCTGCCGGTTTTCGAGTGTTTGCAAAATCCGGATAGACTATCCCGATTTGTTCATAAGTTTGCTCTATGTTCCAGGATAGTTGGAATGACTGAAAAATTTATTCGAGAAGATGTGTCCTGCTAACTCGCTTATAATCATGTGGTTATGTCGTGAGATGTCGGGATGTGCAGGTTTTTTCAGGCTAATTTGCACCAGGATAAAATGAATAATACTATAACTTCAGAACCCTCTGAGCAAAAATCAACAAGGATGTTTATTCACGATCACAGGGAGGGTGTCATCAGTGCTGGAGGTAATGTAATGAGTGTTTTAAAAAAGGTTATCGTAGCGGTTTTACTGTTCAGTAGTTTCAGCTATGAACAAGGGAACGCACAAGTCAATGGCGGGCGGGGGCTGACGTATGTGAAGTCAGCATGGAATCTTGCCCCGGGCTACCTTCTGATGTACGGCAATACCCGTTTTTTCGGCAAGGTTGGAAAGCTGAATCTTGCACAAAATATCACAAGCGCTGTAACCTTTTGGGATGTTCAGGGCTCGCTGTCGTTCAATTACGGCATCAGCGAGCATTTTGAACTCGCGTTCAGTCCTATAATTTATCAGGACACGAACCGCGGTGGCAAGGGTTACAACATGATCGATGATATCTTTCTGAGTCTGAAGATCGGATCCTATGGAAAAAAAGGCAGTAGCGTTTCCTATGGATTCGATCTTTCAGCTCGCTTTCCAACAGCTAAAGACCACAATATTATTTTCGAGCCTTATTCGGCTGGGAAAGTCAGCTTCGGCTTCACAGGCCGCTTATCCTATGCAAGGGACCCTCTGTATCCTGAAGATGGCCTGAGCCTGCATCTGAATCTCGGATACTGGAATCATAACGATGTCGGCCAGCAGCTGACCAATATCAGCCCAACAGTTGACCTCGTACGGGTTGAATCTCCGACACAGGAGTTCCTGTATGGAATGGGCATCGTGTTGCCGAGTGATAAGTTTGATTTTTCCATGGAGCTCTATGGGAATGCATTTATCCAGCAGCCGCCGCCAACTGCTTTCTCGCGTGAAAATGTCGCCTATTTGGCGCCTAAAGTTCGATACAAAGCACAGCGATGGCTCTCACTGGACATGTCGCTTGATATTCGCCTGGCCGGCAACAATGACCAGACTGATTACAGCCTGCCTGGTGTCAACCCCTTGCCTGACCAGCCAAACTACCCCACATGGCGCATGAATCTCGGTGCCCAGTTCACAATTTTGCCGACCACGGTTTACTCGGTCAGCGAGCGCGACATCCTGATGAAAAAAGCGGAAACACGCCGGGAGTTGTTTGAACAGATCATCCGTGAGCAGCGTGAAACTGAAGCTGCTGAGGAAGAACTCGAACGCATCAAAGAAGAGCGCCGTAAGGCAGAGCGTGAACTCGAGCGCCTGCGCCGAATTCTTGAAGGAGAAGCCAAACGAAAACAGCAGAAAAAGGATCAGTAACCGCATCACGCACATCATCAGCATCCCGGCAGTCAGATACCGATACACAGCTCTGACATGCACCATTTGACTGCCGTTTGCTGTTTCGAAGGTAAAGCCTGTGTAGCTCACGCTGCACAGGCTTTTTTTGTTTGCGCTATGCTACGTCGCCAGGCGTATAATTCCGTTGAACAGGCGGTCGGGCAGCAGGCGGCGCATCACCAGCATGCCCATGCTGCCGACGGGATAACGCAATTTCCAGGATCGCGTCGAGGCGGCGCGGACGATTGTCTTCGCCACAGCGCGTGGCTGCAAGCCCAGGGTTACGCTCCGCGTCATGTTTTTCATCCTGCGCGTGACAAACTCATCATATATAGTCAACTCATCGTTGCGCATGATTTCCATCGAGCGGTCGTAGAAGTCTGTTTTGATCGGTCCGGGTTCGATGATTTTTACCCGTATCCCAAAGGGGCGCAGCTCGTGCTGAAGGGATTCCGAGAATCCTTCCAGGGCCCACTTGGTGCCATGGTACAGGCTATAGAGCGGGAACGTCAGCCTGCCGCCGATCGACGCCACGTTGATGAGGGTGCCGTGCCGGTTTTCCCGGAAATGCGGCAGAATACGTCGCGTGAGTTCCATCAGCCCGAACAGGTTGGTATCGAACTGGCGGCGGATTTGCTCCGGGGTTGATGCTTCAAAAGGCCCGACCAGCCCGTAACCGGCATTGTTCACCAGCACATCGATGCGGCTGAATTTCGCAAGCGCCTGTTCGAGCGCAGCGTCCATGCTTGCCGTGTCGAGAACGTCGAGGTGGATTTTTTCGATGGCATCGATTTCGTGCAGGCGCGTCTTACGCTCTCCGGGATTACGCATCGTGGCGATGACATTCCAGCCGCGTTGATGGAAAAGCAGTGCCGTCGCTTCGCCAATGCCGGAGGACGAGCCTGTGATCAGTACGGTTTGTGGCATCATTGACTCCTGGGTTGATGTGCAGGTTTTTCGCGGCAGAAGCCGGATGCTTGAAAAGAGGGCTTCGGCCCTTTGATAAATCGCTCTGTGTCCGGCAATATTTCAAAATAAGTTCTTCCAGCACAGCGAATTCATACCGATAGGTCTCTCTACCTGATTTTTTTAACCTGCATTTTGCGCTGTAGGATACTTTTCGTTATTCAGTCCGCTTCAGGGAGGATGGCTGTACCGCGACATTCATGTCGCGAAGTACGATCCATATCGTTATTCAGGGTACTTGAGGGTGATGGCTGGGACGCGACATAAATGTCGCGGTACGAGGAATATCGCGGTATCTCAGGACTATAATCCAGGGAACGCAATTGTTGGGAACACATCATTCACAACGACACCGAGATTTACCCGTGAATTCTCTTCGCTGACAAAAAAATCCCCCGGGACATCGCCATATCCCGGGGGAGGTGGATCTGTTGCAGCGTGCGTTGATTTATGGTTTTGTGAATGACGCGTGCCTTGACGGGCCAGCGTTTTTTTGTTGAATCCTATCGTAACAGCGTCATTTTTTTGACGACTGTCTGAACCCCTGTTTCCAGTCTGTAGATATAGACACCCGAGGGTAGTGGCTGGCCGGCATTATCGAGGCCGTCCCAGGTCAGGCGATAGGTGCCTGCAGGGCGTGTGCCCTGAGCCAGTAACCGGACTTGCTGCCCGAGCAGATTGTAAACCGCAACGGTCACACGACTTTCTTTCGGCAGTGAATAGGCGATCACGGTTTCGGGGTTGAATGGATTGGGATAATTCTGCTCCAGAATATACTCCGTGATCGTACCCTCCGGCTCAGGTACGCTGACTCCAGTGGTCAATGGTCTCAGAGTGACCCGGATGACCTCTTCGACGGCAGGATAGGTAAAACCATCATCCACCAGGCGTACAGTGTTATCCGTATCCGCCGGGCCGGTATTCGGGCCGCTCTGGCGCTGTGCTTGGTTGGGGCCTTCGCCCGGCTTCTCATTGGCCTCCGTGCCGGCATCCCAGAGCTTGATCATGCTGGTAACATCACCGCTGATAGCAATATTGCTGTCATCAAACAGTGCCAGACCCTGGGCTGAAGGAGCGTAAAAGAGATCGTTTGAGGGGATGAACATGGTGGCGAAGGACAGGCGCGCACCGGGCGCCGCCCAGAAGGTGAACTCGTAAGCCTGCCCCGGGCCGATAGGAGCAGGGCCCTCGGCATCCACGGGGGTGTTGAAGACGCCGCTGCTCACCGCCTGCATTTTTGTGGCAAAAATCTCGCTGATCGGTCCGGGGTTGCCATCTTCGGCAACGGCTTCGAGGCCCTCGCCAGCGTCCATCTCACCCGGCATAAACAGAACACCATCCTGTTCGTGGACAGCCCAGATGCCCGGCGCAAGCGGTACGGCTTGTTCGCTGCTTTCACCCGGATTCAGCGTAGAGCTGGTCGAGACGTTTTCGATGCGAACAGTAAAGGGTTGAAACGGCGCCGGAGCAATGGCGACACGAATCACCTGAGAGGTTGCCGGATAGCTATAGCCATCATCGACCAGGCGAACCGTGCTATCTGTGTCGGCTGCTCCGGTGTTCGGACCGCTTTGTCGTTGTGCCTGATTGGGGCCGACACCGGGTTCTTCGTTGGCTTCTGTGCCGGCATCCCAGAGGGAAATAACGCCGGTGAAGTTGGCCATGACAGGTTCGCCGTCCTCATCGAACAGGGCAAGGCCTTCCGGGGCCGGGGCATAGAACAGATCATTTGAAGGAATGAACATGGTAGCAAAGGAAAGTCGTGCTCCGGGGATCGCCTCAATCTCGAACTGGTAGGCAGCGCCGGGCCCGACCGGTGCCGGCGAGTCAGCGCCTTGCGGTGTACTGAACACTCCGGATGCGATCACCGAGCCGTCGGAAGCTGCTGCCATGGACAGCGGCCCGGGGTTGCCGTCTTCAGCGATGGCTTCGAGACCGCGACCGCGATCCGGCGCGCCTTCCGTGAAAAATGCTGCTGCCCGTGTATGCACTGCCCACACGCCGGGAGCAATGGGGACAGCCTGCTCACTGCTGTCCGAAGGCATGAGCGTGCCGGGCATGGAGACATTTTCAATCCGTACGGTGAAGGTTTGCGTTTCCACAGGCGTGATGCTGATCTGCAGCACATCGTTGGCTGCCGGATAGCTGAAACCGTCATTCACAGGCCGGACAGTGTTGTCGCTGTCGGCCGGGCCTGTGTTCGGCGCCGGCTGGTTCTGAACCTGGTTCGCACCTGTGCCCGGGTGCTCATTGGCCTCGGTGCCGGCGTCGAGCAGGGCGAGCGCCACATCGAGATCGCCGGATAATGGCATGCCGGAATCATCGAAGAGGGCGATGCCCTGCTCCCCCGGCGCGATGAACAGGTCATTCGACGGGACAAACATGGTGGCAAAGGACAGCATCTGGCCGGGTTCCGCACGCAGATAAAATTCATACGCTTCACCCGGACCGATGGGAGCAGGCATTTCTGCACCAGCGGGTGTTTTGAAATAGTCGCTGCGTACCACGCCGGCTACCGAAGGAAGCGCCATCGCCAGTGGCCCGGGGTTGCCATCTTCGGCAATCGCTTCAAGGCCCAGACCCTGATCCGGCTGGCCGCTGGTGTATATGACGCCGCTCTCAGTATGCAGAGCCCAGACACCGGGTGAGAGATGTGCTGTCAGGCCGGTACGCATTGCCAGCGCTTCGGCCAGCGCAGCCGGGTCGCCGTCTTCTGCCTGCGCTTCCAGACCCTGGCCGCGATCAGCCTGGCCCGTGCTGAAGACCGGCGCCGGAGCGGAGTGCACGACCCAGACGCCGGGCGTCAGCGGAACGGCTTGCTTGCTGCCGTCGGAAGGTGTCAGAGTGCTGTCATTGGAAACGTTCTCGATGCGCACGGTGAACATCGGCGCGTTGCCGCCATCGATGGTGACTTGCAGCACTTCATCGACTGCAGGATAGGTGAACCCATCGTTAACCAGACGCACAGTATTGTCGCTGTCCACATCGCCGGTGTTGGCACCGCTCTGGCGCATGGGCTGGTTCGGGCCTGTGCCGGGTTCTTCGTTCAATTCGGTGCCGGCATCCCACAGAGAAACCATGCTGGTTACATCGCCGGATACGGCGTTGCCAGCCGTATCGTACAGAGCGATGCCCTCGGGGGAAGGCGCATAGAAAAGATCATTCGAGGGAACGAACATGGTGGTAAAACTCAGGGCACTGCCGGGGCCGGCGTAGAAGGAAAATTCATACGCACCGCCGGGACCGATAGGGCCGGGATCGGTTGCACCTGCTGGAGTGTTGAATACCCCGCTGGCGCTGAAATCATAAACCGGTGAGGTGTTGCTCAGGCGGACTTTGAAAATGGTGCCGCTCTGGGCAATGATCTGCGTCGCTGTGAACAAAACAGCGATGAGCAGGAAAAGAGATCGTTGCATCTGACGCATGGCATAGCCTCCACGTTGGTTATGGATAAAAAGACGAATTGTCTTCTGTGAGAATATGCCAAATAAAGATCACGAAACTATCACATGGAGGTTGAAAAAGGATAAAAGATTCTGGGGCTCTTGCACAGATTGTGTGGGTTGAGCAGGGTTTAACATGCCTGCCTGCAAGGGGCAGCGGCAGAGGTGTGGGACTGCAAGTGCGGGCTTTCGGAACATGTGGTATCTCGCTGCGCTTATGCGCTGTCGCGGTGTGACGAGAGAATAAATCCCCCTTCGAAGGGGGACAGGCCCGGCCCACAGCCGGGCCAGGGGGATGTGGAACCAATTCTGAAGCAGCAATTGCAGTTATGTGGGCATACAACTGCGGGGTCACGAGACGTGGGGTGACGCCTCCCTGGCAGGATAAGAGTGCTCCGGCCAGAGTCTGGGGGTTCCGGTCTTCTCCTGCGAGAAAACCGGAAAGATGGTTTCGGAGCGGGCTTTCGGGGCCGGTGGTATCTCGCTGCGCTTATGCGCTGCCGCGGTGTGACGAGAGGGGAGTGCACGAGTTATCGTGCCCGCAAGTCGCCAAAAAGTTCTTGTCCCGATTCAGAGTGCATGGCTGTGCACCATCACTATGTCCGGATATCACTTCATCAGTTCCTGTATCTGCAATGCCGCATCCTGCAGGAGTTCTTCGAAGCTGGG
>DRLW01000538.1 GCA_011375275.1 Bacteroidota bacterium | reverse complement strand
TATCAGCATGGCATGAACCGGTTTCCTCAAACAGGGTTGGGTTGGGTTTGAGAAGAGAACACTGTCTTAAGACAGCAGGGGCGCACGTCCTGTGCTTTTTTTAAAGTTATCAATACAAAAATGAGCTATCTGTTATTCTTTCAGAGGATCACTCAGGGGTAACCCGCCGGCTTTTAAGCTGCGGAGTAATCTCCTGTAGCCAGGTCCAGGGTGAAGGAATTCCCGCTCGGCAGGGTGACCTTGACCGTGTTGCCGCCGCTGAAAGTGATCGTAAAGGTAAAGGAATAATCCTGCTCATCCGAGGCATTGGGGCCGCTGGCTGTGTACTTCCCGGCGATCGTGCCTGTCATGGTGCCGGATGTCGGAAACTGCTGCGACTGGCTCAGGTCAACGACGACATCTTTGATGGAAAAAGAGCTGGCGGCTGCGACTGACAGGCTGCGAACGGCGGATTTGATCTCATACGTCGAGTTATTGTTGCCGGCCCCGTTCAGTTTCATCATGCCGGAAAGGATATCCTCGGCGGTCAGGTTCGAGCTGCTGTTCAGAGAGATATTCAGAAAATCGCGGGCGCTTTTGTTGCTCCCGCTCAGCTTGCCCTGATAGACGATTTTATCCGTCCGTCCTTCGATGTACCACGGCAGCTCATTCCCTTCCTGATTATAAAACCACAGATTCAGAGTGTAGGAAATCCAGCCGTTGGTGAATGTGGTATCAACGCCGGCTACCTGCATGCCTGTTTGTTTGGCAGCAGCACTCGTACTGCCTGTCGCCAGTGAAGTCATCATCTCGACATCTGCCATGATGCCACCGTTATCCGAAGCAACTTCGGCAGCGACGATGGTCATTTGTTCGTTATCCGAGAGCTCTGTGTCGTTTGCTTCCGGTTCGTTCGGGCTCTTGCTGCAGCCAAAGGCAAACAGTACGGCAAAGATAAGTCCGGTAAGAATAGGTGCACGTTTCATGATAACATCTCCTTGGTTTGTTTTGGGTAATCTGCAATCGCACCGTTATCCTGCGGTGCGAGCACGTTTTCTGTGTGTGGGGCTAATATAAGCAATCGAAATCGTGAATGTGTCACAGCCGCGTTGTAATCCGGTTGAAAAACGCTGGCAAGGTTGCTGCGATTCGTTTTCCTGTTGCAACAGCTTTGCAAGATGCACCAGCACCGTTGCAGCGGCGTGAGTTCAACCCGGGACACAAACTTGTTGCGAAAGTGTTGCGGCGGGCTTGCATTTTTTCTGTGAGTTGTAAAAATCTTGTTCTGCTGGTGCCTGAATGCGTATCTTGCCGGCGAGATACATTTTGAGTTTTATCGAAGGAAGGCTGGGTGCTCATGAAAAAAATTGTGCTTATCGAAGATGAAAACGGCATCGCGCGCATGATCAGCGTGCAGTTGCAACTGGTGGGGTTTGAAGTGATACAAGCCAAGGATCTGGCCACGGCGTTGGAGCTCGATCTCAGTGAATTCGATATCATCGTTCTTGACTGGATGCTGCCGGATGGCGATGGCCCGGATGTCATCCCTGAAATCCGGCGCAGCACCGATGCCCCGATTCTCATGCTCACGGCACGCTCAGAGCTGGTGGATAAACTCACCGGCTTCGAAGCCGGCGCCGACGATTACCTCACCAAACCTTTCGATATGATGGAGCTGATCGCGCGTATCAAAGCCCTGCTGCGGCGCAGCGAAAAGCAAAAGCCTGAAAAGACAGAAGCGCAGTTGCAGTATGGCGAGATCGGGATGGATGTGGACACACGCAGCGTCCGTGTTGGCGGCGAGGAGGTGGTACTGACACCGACGGAGTTTAAAATTCTGGAGATATTCATGCGCGCGCCGGGGAAGGTCTTCAGCCGTGATGAGCTGATCGAGCTGGTGATGGGGTATGAATACGAAGGCTACGGCCGCACGCTGGATTCCCACATCGCCCGTTTGCGCAATAAAATTGAACCCGATGGTCACGAGAGGCAGTACATCAAAACCGTCTTCGGCGTCGGCTATAAATTCGGGGACGAACGATGAACTTTTCCTCTTTCCACACCCGCGTGCATGTCGTGCTCGTGACGACCGCCATTTCTCTCTTTCTGGTGCTGGCGCTGATCATGTCATTTTTCTTCCGCGTGGCTGTGGATAAGATCATGCAAGACCTCGAACGGCCGCGCATGATGAATATTTTCGCCGAATTCGACCAGCGTTTTGATGAAAACAGCACGGCTGAGGAGATCACCGCCTATCTGGAAACCCTGTATCTGGAGTTCAATTTAGCAGTTTACGATCCCTCTTTGCAGTTGATCGCTGCGCTGCTTGTGCCCGGCTCGGAAACGAGCTTTGATAATGTCCTGGAAAATAAAGTGCGGCTGACCGGTTTTGTGCATGTGTTTTATAACCCGAATCCGGATTCGCGATTTCGGGCCATGAAGGTGGATATCGTCATCCCAAACCAGCCGGTGCTGAGGTTGATGATCATTCTGACACTCATCGCCATGGGGATCGTTTTCGGAGTGTTCTATTATGTCAGCCTGCGTCTGGGGGCTGACCTGAACCGGCGGCTGGAGCGACTGAAGAATGGCGTCGGGCAGGTTGCCTCGGGAAATTTCGATATCAATCTCGATGAAGATGGCAAGGATGAAATCGCCTTCCTGGCGCACAGCTTCAACCTGATGTCGCAGAAAATCAAAAACCTGGTTATCTCGCTGCAGGAGAGTAATGAAGTCCGCCAGCGCATGTTTGCCCATGCCTCCCATGAAATCAAGTCGCCGTTGACCTCCATCAAGGGATTTGTCGATATCATCGAGTACACCGATGTCCTGCCTGAGGAACAGCAGAAGAATTTGCTGCCTGCAGTCAAAAAAGATATCAACCGTGTCATCAAAATCACCAATGATATCCTGCAACTGGCGCGTCTGCGCGATCCGGGCTTTCAGCTCGATATGCAGACGGTGGACCTGGCTGCCCTGCTGCGCGAAGAGCACAGCCATTTTGCCGGCAAAGCTGAGACGCATGAGGTTGAGAGTGTGCTCGATATCCAGGCTTCTCCCCCTTTGCTGGCCCGCACTGATCCGGACCGCCTGGCGCAGATTCTCGACAATCTGTGGAACAATGCTCTGAAATACGGTGATCCGAAGAAACCGATCACCACGCGTCTGGCGTTGAAGTATAACATCGTGCAGATCGAAATCGAAAATCATCTCACCAGCCCCATCGATGTGCCCCTCGATCGTCTGTTCGAACCTTTTTACCGCAATCCCACTTCAGCAGACCGTATCACCGGCTCGGGTCTCGGGCTGGTTATCGTCAAAGAGTTGGTGGAAAAGCTGGGCGGGCGCATCGAAGCGTTCAGCGAGTCCATGCGTTTGACGATCACGCTGCATTTGCCTGCGGCGGCTGCCGGCGATAAAAATACAGCCACGTGAGTCTGCCCCGCTCACCGGGGAGAACTCTGTGCCATCTGCCTCCGGCCCCCATAGCGAACGACATGCCTGCGTAGCTTTCCCCTTGCATGTTTGCCTGCATTCCGGCATATTCGCACTGTTGCGTTTTGGCTCTTCTTCGAATCGTGTGGTACAGACATGATGCGCTCAAACCTTGCGAAGGCTCGCAGCCTTCGCAACGTTCTGTGGAGCCGCAAGGTTCTGAAGTTTCAAAGTCCGCAAAGCACAAAGCTAAAACTGAAAACCCTGCGAGCTCAGCGTGAGATAAATAAGGCGGGTGTGACGAGAGGAAAACGGCAACTCTACTGAGTTGACAGGAAAACCAAAACCTCATTCAACCTGATTTCCCCGATCTCTATGGATTTTATACGTTATGGACGGGCAGAACGAAAAGCTGGAAATCCTCAGCCTTTTCTCTTTTTATCAGCATGCACCGGATTCGTTGAAAAAGGAGATAGAGCAGCAGGCTGGAATCGGTGAGTTGCCGGCCGGTGCGTTTTATTTTCATGAAGGGGAAGCGTGCACCCGCATCGGCCTGGTTGGCAGCGGTGATATTCGTGTGTACAAGGCGGGCGACAGTGGCCGGGAAATAACGCTATACCATGTTCGCAGGGGAGAAACCTGCATCCTGACGGCCTCGTGCATCCTGGCGGACGTCAGTTATCCGGCAACAGCCTGCGTCGAGCAAACGACTCAGGCTGTCGTGTTTCCGGCGCATGTTTTTCGTCACTGGGTTGCGACTCAGGAAATTGTGCGGGAGTTCGTCTTCACTTCACTGGCCAGGCGTATGGCCGATGTCATGTCGCTGATCGATGAAATCAGTTTCCGCAAGTTGGATGCGCGGCTGGCAGGATTTTTACTTTCCCGGTTCACCGGGCAGGGCACGGCGGTGCGCGTGCTGCATCTGACCCATGAGCAGATCGCCGTTGAGCTGGGTTCTGCGCGTGAGGTTGTCAGCCGTTTGTTGAAGGAGTTTGAGCGCTGCGGGGCGATCAGCCTGGCACGCGGGCGTGTGTACCTGCGGGATGAAAGCTGGCTGTACAAAGTCGCTGCCAGCGGCTGAGTTTGTCCCGGGCTTTGGGGGCTGCGTACAGGGGAACAAAGACATCCGGGGGGGATCAATCCTGCTCCTGCTTGCTGCTGGTTCCTGCTGTGCCCGTGCTGCCAAAACCGCCGCTCCCGCGTTCGCTGGCAGGAAGTTCTGACACGAGGTCACATTCCGCCCGCACATACCTGTTGATGACCATCTGCGCAATACGATCCCCACGTGCGATGGGAAACGGGTCCTGGCCCAGATTGACCATGATGATCCCGATCTCTCCACGATAATCCGCGTCGATAGTGCCAGGCGTGTTGAGCAGGGTGATGCCGTGCTTGAGCGCAAGACCGCTGCGCGGGCGGATTTGCGCTTCCAAGCCGTCCGGCAGGGCTATGGCGATACCTGTGGGCACCAGCCGTCGCTCACCGGGTTGCAGGGTAATCGTCTCTTCAACGGCTGCGTACAGGTCCATCCCGGCAGCGTGCTCGCTCATATATTGCGGCAGCGGCAGGTCTTCGTTGCCATCAAGCCGCTTTACTAGTATGGTTTCTTTCTCTGTCAAATCCTGTCCTCATCAAAATTATTGGGAATGTCTGAAGTTTGTCGATGTGCAGCCTGGCCGGCCTCACGCCGCAGTGAACTGCGCAAAAGTGCGGGAAAGCGATCCCGCGCTGTGCTGCACCCGAGATGGTACTATTGTGGATAAATCTTCAGGTGTCCGAGTCCTTTGCGGCTGAGCACCTGCCGTTGTTTTTCGGCCTGGCTGCGTGAAACAAAGTGTCCGACCAGAACGAGATACTGCTCTCGTGAGACACGGTACAGGTAGTTGTTCACGCGTTGTCGGCGCAGATAGCGTGAATAGTCTTCGGCCTTTTCTCTCTTTTTAAAACTATCCATCAGAATGGCGAATTCTCCGGGCCGTGGCGCGTCGTAAAAAACAGGCTCGTTGCGCGGCGGGGCAGGTATGGGATGGCTGTTGCTGCCTCCATTGCCATCGTTCCCATGGCTGTTCGGCTTGCTCGTGCCCTGGCCGCTGCTGTATGGTGGTGGCAGGGTGTCGCTGCCGCCATCGCCCTGGAGATAGCTTTTTACCCGATCACATCCGCTGGCGAGCAGAATGCTGCTGAGCAGGGTGATATAGAGCCATCGTGTATTTTGCATCGAACGTCCTTTTTTATGCCTTGTTGGATGATCTTGCCCTGGGGTGTTGATTCCTTCTAATTGGCTGAGTGGATATTTGTCGCGCTAACTCGCTTTTAAATAGAATGTTGCATCGTGCTTTTACTGGTGAATGCCGATTTTTGAAGTTAAGAAAAATCGGCAGAGAGTCAAGGCTTTGTTCCGCAGGTATGGCGGCTCGCAGTCCGGCTGTGCCAGAGTTCACTACATACCACGCCTGCCCCTGTTTTGCTGAAATATCAGAGACGGCTTTGTCTGTTCAAAGTGAGTTGTCGGGGGCGTACTTTCAGGCCTTCTGCATTGGCTGGAAACAAGCATGCCGCTCCCGCAGCAGTACATGAGCGAAAAGAGATAGGGCCTGGCCGAAAGCCCGCACCCAAACATAACGGTTTTGTTGTTGTGGATACTGCACTGGAAGTCCGAGTTTTTTTCACCACAAGCCAGAAAATATCGAAAAACCTTTGCAGGAATACGGAGAGACAAACTATGGCTGAGAACGAGCTGTTGCAAAAAGATTTCAAAGCAGCAGAATATGAGGACAAAAAAGCCGCTAAACGCGGGTTCTGGTGGTGGGAGGTGAAAAACTGGACAGTGGAGGGCTGAACCAGGATGTACCGCGACATTCATGTCGCGTGGTAGGATACTTTTGGTTCATCAGGCTGCTTTAGGAGGAGTGGCAGGGGCGCGACATAAATGTCTCGGTACGGGTGAGTACCACATTCATGTCGTGGGGAATGCTGCGACCTTTCGTGTCTTTGACTAATGGTGCAGCGCTCGTGTGTCCCTGTCAGGGCGGAGTGTTTGGCGGACCCGGCTCAATCGAACTTGGTGATGACGACGTCGATATGGCGTGTTTGGTTTTCCGTTGGCTGCCATTGCACCAGTATCGGGCTCTGATAGGTGCCCTGCACGATACGGCTTTTGCCATTGTCCTCATTGGATACCAGAAGGCTGACGCCTTTTTTCATGCGCAGAAACCGTTCTGCCGGCACAGCGATGAATTTCGCCAGTATTTTTTCAACAACCGAGCTGCTGACCCGGAACGCATCCATCAGCTCGTTGAAAACGTGCACGAGATCATATTTCGCGTAGTTGAGAGTCTTGCTCGGGATGGCCCTGGGGTCGAGCAGCATGTGCTTGCCCTGCATGGCAGCAAAACGCAGCGGGTTGCGCAGCACCTCGATGAGATCATAACGCATGAGCAGCGTTTCGTATTCGTTTACCGTCAGGCCGGCGTTTTTTTCATCCACGGGCAGGGAAATGTCGATCTTGCCTTTGTCAACGCCGAAGCGATCGAGGTAGGTGTTGAGTTCCTCCATGAAGCCGATGCGCGGGTCCTTGAGGTTGATGGAATCAACCTGGTGGCCGGACATGCCCACAGGAATGCGCACCCGGTGGACTTCTCTCTCCTCATTATATGCCAATATGCTGGTTTTGCGTCTGCGGGCACTTTCGCCATTGACGCCGTCGAGGTCGATGAAGTAAACCGGCTGGTCCGGTTTGTTTTTGTATGTAACACAGTTGCGCAACCCTGAGCTGATGAAAATCAGGTGCGAATCCGCGTTCTTGGGTTCGACTTTGCGTTGCTCCTCACTCAGTTCTGTGCGCAGCTCGAGCTGGTCGTGGCGGTAGTTGGCATCCGGGGGGAACAGGTTTCTGAAGGCGCGGATGAAAGGGTCCACATGATTACGGCTGTGCAGAAGACGCGCGCTCAAACTCTGCTCGAGATAGCCGGCGGTCGTGTGCAGCGAGCAATAGACCGCTTTGGCGTACCGTTGCAGGATATCGCCGAATTCTTCCTGGACGCGTTCCGTGACATCGATGATGTCGAAGCGTTGGCGAGGCGTGATTTCCAAAGTGATTTGAACGGGAGTGGAGGACATGGATGAGCTCCGCTTGTCTTGTTTTTCGGGCGTCGGTTCTGTCTTCGTCGGTTCCAAGGTAATATCTCTACTTTTAACAAAAATTTAACGGGTGAAAATAGGGCATAAATGAACCAAAGTCAAGCCCTACATCGGGCATTTGGATTAAAAAAAGACAATATTTCCCGCCCTCTGTGCAGGCGAAGTCAGGGGGAATGGATAGTTTGCTTGTGTATGCGGACGGCGTGCAATCTGATATTTCCCCTCAAGCCCGGAACGCGTGGCACAGACCAGCCAGCTTCGCCTTAACCAGCCGGCAGCGAACGAACTTTGGCGCGTTCCGGGCCGATTTTCGTTTTATCCTCCGCCTGCGCTCTCCAATGCGGGTACATATCCGCAAATCCCGCCGCCGAAAAATTTACCTTTTCGCCGCAACACTTATCAAGCCGGCGCCGGATGACGATGACATAACAACCGGTGCTGCCACTGCAAAACAGACCCGCGTCACATGCGGGAAACGCCTGTTTTACCTTTCTCATTCATTTCGAGCGGACGTGCATGTTCAGATTTCTGGATAACTGGATAAAGAGACCGAAGATCGGCATTGCTCTGGGTGGCGGCGGGGCGCGTGGCCTCGCCCATGTCGGAGTTCTCAAAGTATTGGAGAAAAACGACATCCCCATCGATTTTATCGCTGGAACCAGCATCGGCGCCCTGATTGGTTCCGCTTATGCGCTGCGGCCCAACGCGCGTTTGCTGCATGCGCGCATGGCCCGTTTCCTCGAGAGCAAGGAGTTCCATGAAAGTGGATTGTCTCGTTTCCGGCGTAAAGAAGCGGCGGAGAATTTTTTCGGTCAGGTTGCCAAATATGTTCGCGAGCGAATCGTTATCAACCTGGCACACAGCCGCCTCTCCGTCGTCGGTGCTGAACGGCTGAACCGGGTTATCGAGGTCGTGCTCGACGATCGTCTGATAGAGGACAGCAAGATTCCGCTGGCCATCGTGGCCACAGATCTCAACACAGGTGAGGAAGTCATTTTCCGCGAGGGCAGTGTGCGCCATGCCACCGTAGCCAGCGCGTCAATCCCCGGTTTTTTGCCTCCTGTCGCCTATAACGGCCGCATTCTCGTGGACGGCGCTGTGACCGCACCGATTCCGGTTCAGGCGGCTTTTGCCATGGGGGCGGATATCGTCATCGGTGTCGATGTCGGGCAAAATTTGATGACCACCGTCGAGACGCAGAATATCGTTGACATCATTTTCCGCAGCAGCACCATCACCGCCAACCGGTTGCGCTACCACATCACCCGCCACGCAGATATCGCGATTTTTCCCGAAGTAGGCTCCGTACACTGGGCAGATTTTGAGCAGTATGAAAATCTGGTTGCTGCGGGCGAAAAAGCCTGCCTGCAGGCACTGCCGGACATCCGGGCGCATATCCACAGCCGGCAGCCCTTTCTTCGCAGGATTATTGAGCCGGCTCCGAAGCGAGATGAGTCTGCTGCACATGGCGCCATCCAGCATGCTTCCCCGGGTGATGCGCTGGCATCGAGCCATGCCAGTCCGCCGCGTTAATACATGCGAAGTTTTTTTCGGGTTTGTCGAGAAAAGAGAGATTTTTCTGAACAAAGATTTTATATTTCAGTCTCTTTATTTTCAACTGCACTGAAAATCCGGGCAAGAGCCGTGACCGGGCTGGTCTGCACCTGGCGTGACGACAGGTACTGTTATAGAAAACAAAGACGTTGCATCTTGCCAGTTTATAATTTATTTTAATACGCCTGTTAGCCCGATTTATTCGTAAAAATTGCACGGTCTGTTACGGATAGTCGTCTGGTGTCCACTTACCTCAGCATGGTTGCAGCCTTGCAACCAGACTGTCTGAGAACAGCATGTGTCTGTACCAGAACCGTCATTCCGTTCCCCGCAGGGGAAGACCGGAATCTCCCCGACTACGGCATGTGCCCGAAAAGATGAGATTCCGGCACCGCGCTTTCGCCTGGCCGGGATGGCAGATGTCGATAGCTGGATCAGGCCCGGTTTGCTGAGTTAACTGGATACACTGAGATAGTCGGGATAGCTGAAAAATTTTCTTCCGGAAAAGAGAGTTTTGGGAACAGGACATCAGCCATCTGATGATGCCATAAATTTCCGGAGTTATGAATTTTTCAGGTTGGGAATCATGATTAAATCATGCGGGAAGATGCTGTGGGGGTGGAGACGATGAATCTCACAGAGTTCATGCGTGAAGATTTGGTTTTTCTCAATATTTCAGCGCGGGATAAAACCGATCTTTTCAAGAAAATCGTGGATTACATGGCCGAGCGTCAGATCATCGAGCATCCCAGAGCGTTTCTTGATGAGCTGATACAGCGTGAGATGCAGGCCCCGACTTATATCGGCCGGGGAATAGCCATGCCGCACACGCGTACAATTTTTGTTTCCAGGCCGATTATCGCCTTTGCGCGTTTGACTCCGCCCTTGTGTTTCGGGAACGATGCCGCAGATGTGGTCGAGCTGGTTTTCCTGATGGGCACGCCGAAGGAAGATCCGGACACGTACCTGCGCATTCTTGGCCACTTGTGTAAAAACCTCCGTGAAACGCATTTTAGAAAATCCCTCCTCGCAGCACAATCAACCCACAAAGTACTCGAACTCCTTGCACATGACAATCCCCCAGGGCCGAACGATCCCCCATGCGATTATCATCTCAACCACTGAATGTGATCATCATCACCCTTTCCCGGCGAGTTTCTCTCGGCGAGCGTGCGGATGCCGGTGGCGATGCTGTGGCCGAGGCTGTACAATCGGCCGGGATGCATATTCGCGAGCGCATCGTCATCGCTGATGACTATGAGACGCTGGTGGCGACATTGCAGCAGATCTCTTCCTCGGCTAAGGCCGATATCGTGCTCACCACGGGCGGGACCGGCCTCTCGGAGACAGATATCACCCCTGAAGCGACGCTGGCGGTGATCAGCAAAAGAGTGCAGGGGCTGGAATTTCTGATGCTGCAGGCTGGTTTGCAAAAAACGCCACACGCTGCTCTGTCGCGGGCTGTGGTTGGGGCCTGCGGGAAAACTTTGATCGTCAATCTGCCGGGGAATCCACGCGGCGCGGTGGAAAATCTCAGCGCTATTCTCTCTATCCTGCCACATGCTGTGCACGTCCTGCAGGCCGAGCAGGTACGGGACGAAGATCACAGCCATCCCGCGAAGAAATAGCATCAATGGAAAAATAATCGATGATACAAAAGTTGAGGGATATCCTCGCCCGCATGCAGCGGGACGAGTACAAATGGAAAATATACGTCCTGCTGGGCGTCGTTGTGTATTTTATCGCGATTAATCAGGTCATTCACGTGCGGCCGGATCATGTTTTTGTCGCGCTGGTCTTGCTGTCTTTTTTGCTCGGCAAGGAGCGCGCACGCCGGTTTCTGGTGGATTGGCTGCCTTTTGTTCTGTTCTGGGTGGCGTATGACATGATGCGTGGTGTCGCAGATTCTGTCCGGGGCCAGATCAATATCGCCGATCCCTACCGCTGGGAGGTGATGCTGTTTCAGCCTCTGCTGCATGGCGATATTCCGGCCTTTTATTTTCAGGTCGTGCGGGAGACCATGCCGACACTGAAACAGATACTCAATCTGATCTCTGCCAATCTCTACACCCTGCATTTTGCCATGCCGCTTTTGCTGGG
>DRLW01000537.1 GCA_011375275.1 Bacteroidota bacterium | reverse complement strand
ATCAGCACACATTTTCTTATCGATTCGGCCACCGCACTGGCACGGTCCTTCGGCATTTCCGAATGGGTGATCGGCGTAACGATCATCGCTGCCGGAACTTCAGCGCCGGAATTTGCTACCGCTATCCTGGCCGCAGTCCGGGGGCATCACGGTATTTCCATCGGTTCACTCATCGGCAGCGATATCTTCAACATTTTTGGTGTACTCGGCCTTGCAGGCATGCTCCAGAATCTGCACGTCTCTCCTGATTCCATGTTCAGCATCCTATTCCTGATCGGGATGGTCGTTGTTGTCGGCGGGCTGATAAAATTCAACAAAGAACAAATTTTGTCCTGGCAAAAAGGGATGGTCCTCGTTGGGCTCGGCCTGCTGCGCTGGCTGATCAGTTTCAACGTCCACTGAACGAAATAAACAGGGGAAAGCAGCCCTGCTGCGCTGCTTTCCCATCACCCCACAGTGCTGAGTAAACTGCGTGCCCTCCCGATTGCGGTCACGCTGAAGTCGCCCACCAAAACCTTCCGTTTCTGCTTTGGGGGATGCTGCCACCTGCCTGTCCTTCAGCAGAACCCTTTCCACTATTGAACCATTCTTGTCGCGATTGATGCAAGCCCTGAAAACGTCTGCCCGATGACGGAAGAGCCGGGATATCCGGTTACCTGAGTGAAGAGGCCAACCATGGGGAGTAATCCTGATATCCACGTAACTCAGCACGGCTGTATCTTTTCAACCAGACCGGGTGACAACAGCACGTGCCTGCTCTAGAACGGTCATTCCGGTTTCCCCGCAGGGGAAGACCGGAATCTCCCAAACTCAGGCACAGGCCAGAAGAGATGAGATTCCGGCACGACGCTGCGCCTGGCCGGAATGGCAGAGGAAGGTACCTGAGCCGGGCCCGGTTTGCTGAGTGAACTGGATACCCGGATGGGAGAAAATATAACCCATTGATAAAAATTGAGTTAAACAGACTTCTTCAACAGTTTTTGATTTTTAGAGGACATTGTCGATTAATTTTTTTAATATTCAGTGCGAATCTGTTGAATTTTTAATTTTATTGTTTAAATTAGCGGTTTCTATTGTGAACATTCTGTTCGTTGAAAGCCCGGGCGCGAGGCGCAGAAAAAGGCCATCCGTACCTGCAGACAGCCGGAACGGTGGAAACGCTGCCACTTTCTGCTTCCGTATCACTTCCGGGCTGTTTTGTGAAAAGCACAACGCTCACGCCAGCTTGCTCCCACAGCACGGGCTTTTCGCAAAGGCCACATCGCCGGGCACTGCTCTGGTTATCCACTTAACTCAGCACGGTTTATCTTTTCACCAGACCGCCTGACAACAGCTCGTACCTACACCAAAGCTGTCATTCCGGTTTGCCCGCAGGGGAAGACCGGAATCTCCCAAACTCAGGTACGTGGGCGAAAAGATGAGATTCCGGCACTGCGCTTCGCCTGGCCGGAATGACAGATGCCGGTATCCGGGCCAGGCCCGGTTTGCTGAGTGAACTGGACACCCGGAGGATACTGCTCTCAACCCCATGTTTTTGCAGTTATTTAATTTGTTATTCTTACATTCACTCCGATTCTTAATGAGATCAGGTACCGGCAAGGATCAGTGGATCACGGAGGAACACAGCATTAGCGAAAGGACGCCGTACTCATCCCGCCCTGCCCAAAAAACAGCGTTATGCCCGGGAGCGGGGTGACTGAAAAATTCTCACCGGGAAGTGCTTTGGCATAGCTTTTCGACGACATGATGGATCACACACTTCATTGGTTTACGGATTTTTCAGGTGTTATGGTAAACAGACAGTTTTGAATCAGTTTAAGGAAGAGTCTGGGATGATTAAAATCAAAAAAGGATTAAACCTTCCTGTCAATGGCGAACCCGAGCAGGTCGTCAGCGAGAGCAAAAACCCGAGGCGGGTCGCTCTTCTCGGTGACGACTATGTCGGCATGCGGCCGACGCTGCACGTGAAGGTTGGCGATCAGGTAAAACTGGGCCAGCTTTTGTTCACGGACAAAAAGATGGAGGGTGTGAAATTCACCTCACCCGGTGCTGGTCGCGTCGTGGAGATCAACCGCGGCGAGAAGCGTGCCTTCAAATCCATCGTCATTGAATTACAGGGAAGCGATGAAGTGACCTTCCGGTCACACACACCGTCAAAAATTCATGGCCTGAGCCGTGAGAAAGTGCGCGAACAGCTCATCGATTCCGGCTTGTGGACTGCGCTGCGGGCCCGCCCGTTCAGCAAGGTTGCTGACCCGGCGACGACTCCGCACTCGATCTTCATCACCGCCATGGATACCAACCCTCTGGCGCCCTCGATCGACAAAATTCTCGAAGGCAATGAAAATCACTTCAGCAACGGCCTTGCCGTGCTCTCCCGCCTGACAGACGGACCGCTTTACCTTTGTAAGGCACCGGGCAGCACCATTCCCACCGGTGAGGTTAAAAACCTGGTCGTGGAAGAGTTTGATGGTCCGCACCCTGCCGGGCTGGCGGGCACACACATCCATTTTCTCGATCCGGTGAACAGGACAAAGACCGTCTGGTACATTTCTCTGCAGGACGTCATCGCCTTCGGCGTGCTGTTCACCAGCGGGCGTATCCACACCGAACGGATCATTTCGCTGGCCGGGCCGTCGGTAAACCGTCCGCGGCTGGTAAAAACACGGCTTGGTGCTTCGGTAGAGGATATCTGCAAAGGCGAGTTGAAAGAGGATCGTGAGAACCGCATGATCTCGGGCTCCGTACTCTCCGGCCGCACCGCCGCTGGCTACGAGGCCTATCTGGGGCGTTATCACCAGCAAATTTCCGTGCTCGAAGAAGGCAACAAAAAAGTCTTTCTCGGCTGGATGACGCTGGGCGCCAATCTCTACGGCATCAAAAATCTGTTCCTGTCAAAACTGATCCCCGGGAAAAAATTCGATTTCACCACCTCGACCAACGGCAGCGAGCGGGCTATTGTCCCGAGTGGCAACTATGAAAAAGTGATGCCACTGGATATTTTGCCCACCTTTTTGCTGCGCGCGCTGTGCGTGGATGACATTGAAGATGCTGAAAAGCTCGGTGCCCTCGAACTCGACGAAGAAGACCTGGCCTTGTGCACTTTTGCCTGTCAGTCCAAGATCGAGTTTGGCCCGATTCTCCGAAGAAACTTAACAAAAATCGAGAAGGAAGGATAGTGAAGTTCTTACGCGAATTCCTGGATAAGCAGGAGCATCTGTTCCACAAAGGCGGCAAGCTCGAGTTTCTCTATCCGCTCTACGAGGCAGCAGACACGTTCCTGTACACGCCCGGTCAGGTTACCCGGACCGGCTCCCATGTCCGTGACGGCATGGATCTGAAACGTTTGATGATAACCGTTGTGGTGGCGCTTTTGCCGACGATGATTTTTGCCATGTACAATACCGGCTACCAGGCCAACCTCGCGCTGCAGCAGACCGGTGCAACCACTGTCGGTGGCTGGCATGGCGAGCTGGCGGCATGGCTGGGTATCGGTCACGATCCGGCCAGCGTGCTCGGCAACATCGCCCTGGGGGCGGTGTTCTTTCTGCCGATCTATCTGGTCACGCTCGCCGTCGGCGGTATGTGGGAAACCCTCTTCGCGGTCGTGCGCAAGCATGAGATCACCGAGGGATTTCTGGTCACCAGCGCACTCTTCCCGTTGATCCTGCCGCCCACGATTCCCCTCTGGCAGGTGGCTATCGGCATCTCGTTTGGTGTGGTGCTCGGCAAAGAGATCTTTGGCGGTGTCGGGATGAACATCCTCAACCCGGCGCTCACCTCGCGCGCCTTTCTGTTCTTCGCCTACCCGGCGCAGATCTCAGGTGATGCCGTCTGGGTCGCTGTCGATGGCT
>DRLW01000536.1 GCA_011375275.1 Bacteroidota bacterium | reverse complement strand
GTCCGCCAGGAATCTGCGGCAATGATCAAAGACATCAAAGACAAGGCGCGGCTGACTGCGAATCAGAAGGCAAAGGAGATCATCATACAGGCCATACAGCGATCAGCCATCTCGCACGTCACTGAGAGTACGGTCAGCATCGTTGAGCTGCCTGACGACGATATGAAAGGGCGGATCATCGGCAGAGAGGGGCGGAACATCAGAGCATTTGAGACAGCCACGGGCGTCGAAGTGCTGATCGATGACACGCCTGAGCTGGTTATGCTCTCCGGCTTTGATCCTATCCGGCGCAAAATAGCCAAGGAAGCTCTGGAAACCCTGATCTACGACGGGCGCATTCACCCCGGGCGTATCGAAGAGGTTATCCAGAAGACCAGGGAAGAGATCGAGGAGAAGTTTTACGAAGAAGGCGAGCATGCTGTGCTCGAGATCGGCTTGCATATCGCCCACAAAGAACTGCTGCAAACGATCGGCCGGCTTAAATACCATACCAGCCGTGGGCAAAACCTGTTGCAACACTCTATCGAAGTGGCGATGCTCGCGGGCTATATGGCCTCTGAGCTCGGCCTGGACGTCAACGCAGCCAAGCGAGCCGGGCTTTTGCACGAAATCGGTGTTGCTGTTGAAAATTTTCCTGCCACCAAGGCGGCTGAGATCGCTGTTGAGCTCGCTAAGAAATATGGTGAAACGCCCATCGTGCAAAACGCAATTTACTACGCCAATCATCTTGACGAGGCGACTGATACCGTCAGCCCGATCACGATCATCGTCGGGGTGGCAAATGAGATCAGTTGTGCCAGACCCGGGGCTGAAAAGAGTATGTTGGAGTCGTTTTTCAAACGGCTGCGAACGCTGGAGGAAATAGCGAACTCCTTCATGGGTGTCACGAACTCGTACGCCATCCAGGCAGGGCGTGAGATCCGTATCATGGTTGAGCATGAAAGCGTGGATGACGCCCAGGCGGAGCAACTGGCAGCCGCGATATCCAATAAAATTCAGTCCAGTCTGACATACCCGGGGCAGATAAAAATCACCGTCATCAGGCAATACCGGACGATCGATTTTGCCAAATAACGTGAATTCTTCTTTGAATTTTTAATTCTTTTTTTAAATTAGGCATTTTGTTATGGCAGTTTCCAGTGATGCGGTGCGCATCCTTTTTATAGCAGATATCGTCGGGCAGCCGGGAATGGATGCGGTCAAGACGCTTCTGCCGGGCATCCAGAAAGAACACCGGATCGATTTCACCATTGCAAATGGCGAGAACGCAAACGCCGGCAGGGGAATTACTGAGAAACAGGCCAGAGTTCTGTTTGGCCTGGGGGTGGATTTAATAACAGGGGGGAACCATACCTGGGAGAACTGGCAGAGCAAGCAGCTTTTCGCCAACGAAGAGCGTGTTCTGAGGCCAGCGAACTATCCCGACGAGAACCCGGGTAAGGGATATTTTACAGCGACTCTGAATGATGATACAAAAATTTCCGTACTCAACATTCAGGGACGTACTTTTATGTATCCTTTGTTTTGCCCTTTCAGAAAAGCAGACGAGCTGATTCCGAAATTGAAAAAAGAGAGTAGGATCATATTCGTCGATTTTCATGCTGAAGCGACTGCAGAAAAGATTGCCCTGGGATGGTATCTGAATGGTCGTGTTTCAGCCGTGGTCGGTACCCATACTCACGTCCAGACTGCTGATGAGCGTATTTTACCTGATGGTGGTACGGCCTACATTACCGATGCTGGGATGACCGGTGCCCATGATTCCGTGATCGGAATGAGTACTAAAAAGGCGTTGCATCGCTTTCTGAAACAGACACCAGCAAAATTCGAAGTCGCTGAAAAAAATATGCGTATAAATGGGGTCGTCGTAACAATCGACAAAGAGAGTGGAAAGGCTATCTCAATCGAGCGGGTAGCCAAGCCTGAGTATTGAGGGTATTCTCAAGCATGTACATTTGTTTTCGGCCCTACGGCTGGTTCAGCAAGCATGCCGGGCTGAGTGAAGAGGATAAACAGACAAACACATAGAGTTCGTTCGTCTTGCTGCTTATGAATTTTTCAGGATAAAACATGTCACGTGCCCAGTTAATCGATGGAAAGAAAATAGCAGATGAGGTTTGTGCGGAACTCACCGCAGATATCGCTGAGCTGAAAGAGCGCGGCATCCAGCCGAAGCTGGTTGTTGTTCTCATCGGGGATGATCCTGCCTCAGCCGTTTATGTGCGCATGAAGGCGAAGAAGAGCGAACAACTCGGCATCATCTCGGAGACACTCCGTTACCCGGCAGAAATGTCACAGTCCGATGCTCTGGCTTTGATCGATACGTTGAACAATGATAAGAGTGTCAACGGTATTCTTGTGCAGATGCCACTGCCTGGCCACCTCGATGCCGATGAAATCATCGACCGTATTTTGCCGGAAAAGGATGTCGATGGCTTTCATCCTGTCAACAAAGGGTTGCTGCAGGCAGGGAAGGAAACCATGATACCCTGTACGCCCTATGGGATTCAGGAAATGCTGCGGCGTGAAGGGTTCGATCCTTCGGGTAAGGAAGTCGTTGTCGTAGGCAGAAGTCAGATCGTTGGCATGCCAATTGCTATTTTGTTATCGCAAAAAGCACCCTTTGCCAATGCGACCGTGACCATCTGCCATTCGAATACAAAGGACATCGCAAAACATACGCGCAATGCCGATATCGTAATTGCAGCAGTGGGACGGCCGCATTTTATCACTGCAGATATGTTGTCTGAAAAATCCGTCGTCATTGATGTCGGCGTCAACAGGGTGGATGCGCCTGAGATAGAAAAAGGGTATAAATTGGTCGGCGACGTGGATTTTGACGCAGCAGTGAAAAAGGTCAAAGCGATCACGCCCGTCCCCGGTGGTGTCGGGCCGATGACCATCGCTATGCTGATGGTCAACACGGTCAAGGCGACCAGGCTGCAGCATTCACATAACACCTGAAGTATATGCGCCAGTAGCTCAATTGGATAGAGCGTTGGCCTCCGGAGCCAAAGGTTGGGGGTTCGATTCCCTCCTGGCGCACTTTTTCCTTTCTGCAAACCTCATTGACGAGATCTGCACTACACAGCATCGGATCATATGCCAGCAAAAAAACTCATCACTGCACAAATTGATCTTAACGGGGTCCGCACTTTAGACGGGGATATTACGCAATTTCTCGCCAAAACTCCTTCTGAAGATCAAATCCATTCCTTTTTTCAGAAAAGATATCAGCCGACACAGGGGACGTTACACCTCGGTGTCGATAAAAACGTCGTTTCCTTCCGGTGGACGCTGGCAAAAATTTCTGAGTCTGCTGAGAATTTGCACAAGGAAGCATTGGCGCTGGCCCGGAAAAAAGAGTATGCCAAAGCCATCGAACTGTGGGTGAGGGCCATCGCTGAAAACCCTGTCGATCCGGATTATTATTTCAACGCTGGTATTGCCTTCTTTGAGTTGAAAAACTTCAAGGAAGCGATAGAGAATCTCGAATATACCATTTCACTTTGTCCTATTCATGCTAAAGCCCGACTGATTTTAGGCACAGTATATCTCAAAATCCGCAAATTCGACCAGGCGGAGATTCATCTCAAGGAAAGTATTTATTTCAACCAGGACAACGCGCTGGCATTGCTCAATCTCGCCGCAGCTCTGAGCATACTCAAGAAGTACGACGAGGGGATGCGGGTTTTCAAACGAGTTATCGAACTTTCACCAGCCGAAAGGCCCCGAGCCTATTTTGGCCTTGGTAAAATACACAGTATTTGCGGCAGGGTTAAAGACGCGAATGAATGCTTTCGTAAAGTCATCGAATTGGACAAACAGGGTACGCTGGCAAATCATGCCAAGCGTGCTATCATTTCTGATCCGACGACATCTATTTTCAGCGTCAAAACCAACTCGACATCTGATATCAAGATACCGAAAATAGATCCCGAGAAACTGGATGATGCCTATGCTGAAGCATACAATGCCTTTCTTTATGGAGATTATAAGAAAGCTGTCGGTTTCTACAAGCGTTATCTCGAGATAAAACCCAAGGATGATTATGTCTGGTATTCTCTGGGTGAAGCATTGCTGCGAGACAGCAAGCCAAAGGAGGCTGCGTACGCATTTACAAAGGCCATCAAGCTGAAATCCACCAAGGGATTGTATTTCAAACAACTGGCGATCGCTTATGATTATCTTGAAGATGCTGATCGTGCTATAGACGCAGCAGAACGAGCGATCGCATTGGGAAAGTCCGATAGTGTTCTTTTGACTATCTACGGAAAAAATCTTCTGCGCAAGGAAAGGGTTGCCGAGGCGATTGATAAGCTTGAGCAGGCTTATAATAAGAACAAAATGAATTTATCAGCGCAATATTTTCTCGCGCAAGCCCATATCAAGAATGACGACTACGATTCGGCGTCAGAATATCTGCATTGGATTATGGCAACAAAGATCAAAACGCCGATCAAAATGCAGGCAGAAGCGTTGTTGGATAAGATTCAGGGGTAAATTTTTTTTTACGCCGTACGGAGCATAATATATGTTATGTAAACTTACGGGTTTTTAAAAAAAGAAAAACTAAAGTCGGGGCGCCCGGATTTGAACCGGGGACCTCATGCTCCCGAAGCATGCGCGCTAACCGAGCTGCGCTACGCCCCGCTCTGTTTTTCAGATTTCTAATATAACAACAATTCGAATAAAAACAAGTCCTTCTTTCACTTTTTTCAGGTCTTCCTAAAGCAGCAATATGTGTATCGCTCTTGGCGACATGAATGTCCGATACAGCCGGGGCACTACGCGTACCGCGACATTAATGTCGCGTCTCAGCAATATCCCCTAAAACAATCTGAAAATTGAAAAGTATCGTACCGCGTCGCGCGGTATGAATATCGCGGTACATCATGGCCACTGCTATGATGCTACGCCATTTATGCGCCGTGTCTCAGCCACATCCCTGAAACAGCATGAATAACGATGTATCATAATTCGCGACATGAATGTCGCGGTACACTTTACGATTCGAGAAAGAGCCTGCTATTTTTTATCCCTGTTCCGGGCTGTTGACCGAAAGCAGAAATGAAAGCCCTATTCCGCAGAGCACCAGTAAAGTGCCGGCAGTGAAGTGAACAGCACTTTTGGGCAAGCCCGGAAATATCGGATATAATGATGCGATCACGAGGCCGAGAATGAAATAAATCGTTTGCGACGGGAACCTCCTGAGCAGGTACTGAATGAGTCGGGCAAAAGATAAAATACCAGCCACAGCCCCGGCAGCGACGATGGCGAGCACATCAAGGCGATGATCGGCAACAGCACTGATGACCAGCTGGTATTGGCCAAGCAAAACCAGAAGAAATGAGCCACTGATTCCGGGCACAATCATCGACCCGCCGGCGAGTACGCCTGAAATCAAAAGCATGATGAAGGCAGCGCTGTCAATTGCTCCTACAGTAGCCGCAGCAGATGGTTTCTCGACGTCCCCGAAATACAGGGTCAGAAAAAGAATCAGCCCTGCTCCTGCCAAAAATGAAGCGATACCTGAGGGAGTAGCTCGCATATCAGAGTGCGTCCGATAGATTGATGGCACAGAGCCGATGATCAGGCCGATAAAAAACAGGTAGGTGAACTCCGGATAATGAGCGAGAAGGAATTTCATCAAAAAGGATAGTGCGACAACGGCTCCTGCTGCCCCCCCTCCTATCAGGGCTAAAAAAAGGATATATTCTTTGCGCTTGCTTTTATCCGTAGCAAAATTACTGATCGCATCGATGAGCTGTTCATAGATTCCGAGTACGACTGCCATCGTCCCTCCGGAAACGCCGGGAATGATATTGGCGATTCCGATCAGCCCGCCTTTGATCATCAGCAGAAAATTGTTTTTCATAGTTCTTCCTGAATCCTATTTGAGAGTAAAAAATAGTTTAACAAAAGCCCGTATGTCACGCACCCCGCGTATATGACTGACTTCATCTGCATATATAGTTTCTATAGGAATATGGTGTACGTTTGCGGAATAACGTAAAATTTTAATCAGGAGTTCTGTTTCCGTCTCATACCCTGATGTTTGCAGTGGTAACACGCGACGGATTAGCTGCCACGCGATCAGGCGGTATCCGCACTGGCAATCCGCCAGGGGGACACCAGTTTTCCAGGATAACAGCCGGGACGTGATACGGTTGCTCAGGACGCGCATGAAAGGCATGCTGGAGGGATTTAAATCCCGCTTTCCGATAATGATCTCTCCTCTGCCCTGTTCATAGGCAGCGATAAATTCGTTTATCGACGAGGGGGCATGCTGGCCATCAGCGTCCATAAACAGCACTGCATCTGGCGGTTCGTTTTTGAAATGGTGCTCTATCGTTTTCAGGCCGGTCATGATGGCCGCTCCCTTGCCGCGGTTGTATGGGTGGCGAACCAGGATCATACTCTGGTTGTCTTGCACTGCCAGTGCAGGCTGAGATCCATCATCGACCACTACGACCGGAACATCCGGATGAGTACGTGCCAGGGATTGGAGTATGCCAGCGAGTTTGTTGCCCGGATTATAGGCCGGGATGAGGATGACCGTTTTCACATCACCATTTCGCTCAATTCAGCCGCTTCGCCGGAGCGGTAAGAATAAAAAAGGTGCTGCCGGCCGATTGGACATCGAGCATCAACAGCACCTCATACTTTGTCGGGGCGACTGGATTTGAACCAGCGACCCCTTGACCCCCAGTCAAGTGCGCTAACCGAGCTGCGCTAC
>DRLW01000535.1 GCA_011375275.1 Bacteroidota bacterium | reverse complement strand
GCGCTGTAAATTCATCATCGATAATGGTTTCGCTGGCTTATTCCTTCTCGTGGGCGTGCTGCAAAATTTTGGCGAGCTGCTTGACGGCTCGGTTGGCGTAGATACGCAGCATGCCGAGGGCGACGGATTTGGAGAACACGATGGTGAGCAGATAATCGAAACCGATATTGCCGAAATACATGTTGCGCTCTTTGCCTTCGAGAAAGAGGAACTGAAAGCCTTCGTCCTCGCCAAGGGTTTTTGCGATCTCACGCGTGGCGGCAAAATTGGCAGCCGTCAGAGTGGAAATCGAGGCCAGGTCCGAGTCGTTGACCTTGCCGGAATGCGTGATCGGAATACCGTTGGCATCACAAAAGAAGGTCAGCTCAGCCCGCGTGGCTGCTTCAAGCTCTCTGAGCACCGAAGCGATCTCGTTGAATGCTTCGGTGGACAGCATGAATTGGTATCCGGATTTTTTTGCGAGCTCCATCAAGTCCTCCTCGGTTAAGGATGGGATGCCGTTTTTTTGCCGGTCGAAACAGTCCGCCGCTGCGGATCACGGCCGGGGTGAGGTGTTTACTGGCCAAGAGCCAGCCTCTCGGCGAGAAATGCTGGCAGGCCCCGGTCGAGTATCTTGCGCTGCGTCATCCCGACTTCGTATTCCACACGCAGCAGCTCGTATTCCAGGCGCTCGGAATCAAAAAGTGCACATGCCGCGCGCGGGTTGAGGTCTCGCGGCTGCCCGACGCTACCGACGTTGATAATATACCGGCTTTCGCTGTCGCAGCGCACCATGTTCTTTCTATGTACCAGAATACGGCCATCGCTTTTTTCTTCGATGATCAGCGGGACATGGGAATGGCCGATAAAGCAGACCTGCCCTTTGAAATGGGGAAAATTTTCCACGGCATCATCGATAGAGAGGATGTAGTTCCAGGCTTCAGGCCGGGACGGCGTCGCATGGACGATCGTGAAATTTTCGAATTCGGCTCTGAGGGGACACTGCTCGAGAAAGGTGCGGGTTTCGTCGCTCAACCGGCTTGCTGTCCATTCAACCGCTGTTTTCGCGTAGATATTAAAGAAGGATGTATCGACAAGCCCCAGAGGTGCATAATCATGATTTCCGGCCAGGATGATGTCTGCCCGGCTGCGCACCAGAGCAACGCATTCTTCCGGGTCCGGGCCATAGCCGATCACATCACCGAGACACAGTATTTTGTCGAGATCCTGTTTTTCGAGTTCCTTGAATACGGCTTCGAGGGCTTCCAGATTGCCATGAATATCCGAGATAATGCCGTATCGCATTAATCCTTTACTCCTGTTTCGAAAAATAGTGGCTTCAATATAGTATTTTAAGTATCCGTGCGCAAGAGGAATATTTTGCCGCATTTAGCGCACTTCGCACCGCATCTCGACACACCGCTCCTGCAGTGTGACGCTCAGGCGGTACGAAGTGATAGCTCTCATCTATTTTGCAGCGGTTGCCATGCCCTCCTGTTCATCGACGCGCATCAGCAGTAGTGCGCCGGCGATAAAAAACAGGACCAGAACAGCGATGCCGGCCCGCTGTGAATCCCAGATTTCGGTGAGCACGCCGAGCAGCATCGGGCCGAGAAAAGCGGTCGCCTTGCCGGAAAAGGCATAAAACCCGAAAAATTCTGTTTCCTTTTCGTCAGGCACAAACCGTGCCATCAGCGAGCGACTGGCAGCCTGGTTCGGGCCGGAAAAAATACCGACGATAATACCGGAAACCCAGAACAGGGTCTTATCCGGTGCCAGCACAGCCAGCACAGTGGCAAAGCCCAGGCCGAAGATGCTGATCATCACCGTCTGTTTGGCGCCGATCTTGTCATCTACATAGCCAAAAATAAACGCCCCCACCCCGGCGGTTACGTTCAATACGATCCCGAACAGAATGATTTCCGTGAAGGTGAACCCGAATGTCCCGGAGGCATAGATGCCGCCAAAGGCGAATATCGTCACCAGACCATCGTTATAGATCAGCCGGGCGACGAGAAAACGCAGAATTTGCCGGTAGCGCCGCATTTCATGAAAGGTTGCCACCAGCTCTTTATAGGAATTGCGAAAAATTTTGCGCAAAGAGTGCTCGCTTTTTTTGTGCACTTCCGGTACAAACACGAACAGTGGAATGCTGAACACCGCAAACCAGGCAGCGACGAGCAGATTGGTCGCGCGGATGTTGAACCCGTTCTCCGTCGGCACCCCGAAAAACGGTGCATCAGCCGGGAAGACCATGCCCAGAGCGATGAACAGAGCCATCAGGCCGCCGACATAGCCAAACGCCCAGCCAAAGCCGGAAATACTGCCTATTTTCTCCTTCGGCGCGATATCGGGCAGAAAGGCATTGTTGAATACGATACCCATTTCAAAGGCGACATCCGCGATGATGAACCAGAACAGCGCCAGATAGACTTCACCGGGTAATGCTGTGAACAGCATCGCCGTGCAGAGGACGCTGATCACCGTAAAAATCAGCAGCAGCCGCTTGCGCAGCCCTCCCTGATCGGCAACAGCTCCGAGAGCGGGAGACAAAATAGCGACCAGGATCGCGGTGATGGTCACAGCGCGCGACCACAGCGCCGTCCCGACTACCTCATTTTCTGCGATTTGCTGGGTAAAATACGCTGAATAAATAAATGTGACCACAAGGGTCGTAAAAGCTGAATTGGCGAAATCATAAAATGCCCACGCCCAGATTTTTGTGCGATCTTCCCGCTTCGGCACTGCCATTGCTTCCTCCTCTCCTCTCAAAATCACCGCAGGTGTCGTCAGCCACCCGGCTACAGGATAACCACCGGATCGATATCGATCCGTAGCCTGACCCGGCTGTACTTCGTCCTGCTCTTATATTCAGCTATCGTGTCGCGCAGCGCTCTGCGCATCGCCGCACCCGATGGGTCGATGGTGCGATCAACCTTGAGCACGATCTGAAACCGGTAGTTTTTCTGAATGCGCGTGATGGGTGACGGCGCCGGGCCGAGCACTTCACAACGACTGTTTCTGCTGCGAAACAAGGCCGCGAATTTCAGCGCAGCCTCCAGGGTTTTGCCTTCATGATGATACAGAAACTGGATCAGCACCAGCTTGCCATAGGGTGGATAGCGCAGCAGACTGCGGTCCCGGGTTTCCTGTTCGAAAAATCCTTTGTAATCATGCGTACTGGCAAAAACCAGGCAGTTATGTTTCGGAGACCAGGTCTGAATAACGACCTCCCCCCGCTTGTGTTTACGGCCAGCCCGCCCGGCCACCTGCGTCAGCAGTTGAAAAGTCCGCTCCGAAGCACGGAAGTCCGGCAGATACAGGCCCGTATCTGCGGAGATCACGCCGACCAGGGTGACGTTGGCAAAATCCAGCCCCTTGGCGATCATCTGCGTACCGAGCAGGATGTCGTACCGGAACTCTGCGAACTGCTGCAGGATGGTATCATGCGCTTTTTTACCGCGCGTGGTGTCCAGGTCCATCCGCGCCAGGCGCGCCTGCGGAAAAAGCTCTGCAATGGTTTCCTCGACCCGTTGCGTGCCAATGCCCTGATAGCGAATCGCTGCGCTGGCACATTCAGGGCACTGGGAGGGCGCGCGTTCGGTGAGGTTGCAATAGTGACAGCGCATGCTGCGACCGCGCAGGTGATAGCTCATGCTGATATTGCAGTCCGGGCACATCTGCACATATCCGCACTCCTCGCAACGCACTGCCGAGGAATAGCCTCGCCGGTTTTGCAGCAGAATCGTCTGCTCTTTTTTCTCCAGCCTGTCCTGCAACTTTTGGATCAGGTAGCGAGACAACACTGTCGAGACATTCTTCCCCCTGCTCTCGCGGCTGAGATTGACGATTTTCACCGCCGGCATGGGGATATCTGCAACGCGGGTCTTGAGTTCGAGATAGCGGTACTTCCCGATCTGCACGTTGTAATAACTCTCCAGTGAGGGCGTTGCCGAGCCGAGCACGACTACGGCTTTTTCCAGCATGCCGCGCACGACGGCAACATCGCGGGCGTGGTAGCGCGGAGCGGTATCGGTCTGCTTGTAACTGTTCTCGTGTTCCTCATCCACGATGATCACGCCGAGATTTTTCACCGGCGCAAAAATCGCCGAACGCGGGCCGACGACCACGCGCGCGCGGCCGGAGCGAATTTTCCGCCAGGTATCATAGCGCTCGCCGTTGGACATACGGCTGTGCAGCACCACCACATTATCCTGAAATTCGCTGCGAAAGCGCCGGACAGTCTGCGGCGTCAACGCGATTTCCGGCACCAGAACGATAGCTGAGCCACCCTGCTCAACAGTCCCCCGCATCGCTTCGATATAAACCTGTGTCTTGCCGCTGCCGGTAACGCCATGCAGCAGAAAAGTGGCGCCTTCACCGGCGGCCACAGCCGAACAGATTGCTTGCACGGCCGTGCTCTGGCTGTCGTTGAGAATCAGCTTCGGAGCCGGCGGAACGTGCAGGTCGCCATAGTAATCGCGCTCCTTGACGCGCTCGGTAATCTGCAAAATTCCGGCGGCCAGCAATCCCTTCAATGAAGAATGGGAAGCGCGGGCGCGGCGCAGAGCTTCGGTCATGCCCATGCTGCCGCCAGCCTGAGCCAAAACCTCGATCAGCGCCAACTGTTTGGGAGCACGGCGTTCGAGACGGGAGCGCACAGACTGATCCACCTTTTCCTCCACCAGCCGGATCACCTTTTCGCGTACTTCATAGGTTTTCCTGCCGGTCATCAGCTCCTCGAAAGTAATCAAACCAGCCTCGTGCAGACGGGCGAGATGGTAGTTTACCCCGCGGATATTCAGTCTGCGCTGCACCATCTTGGCGGTCTGCTTGCCCTTGTCCCGCAGGAGGGACAGGATGCGGCGCTGGACTTCGGACAGCCCCATTTCCTGCTGCTCATGCCCCGGGTCATCGACCGCTACGGCATATTTGCGTTTATCGAGAGAGAGGGCCGCGGGCAACGTAGCGCGCAGCACCTCGCCGAGACCCGCGAGATAGTAGTCCGCGATCCATTCTGACAGACGAAAAATCTCCTCTGTGAACAGCCTTTCAGCATCGAGGATATCGATAATATCGCGGAGCTGCACCCCTTCGGGGGCTTTT
>DRLW01000534.1 GCA_011375275.1 Bacteroidota bacterium | reverse complement strand
TTTCCAGATGTTTTTATCCGGTTTTGGAATGCCGGAGTCTTCAGAAATAACTTCGACCGTCCAGACATTGAACTCCCTTTTGCGCTCGCGGAAAGGTGAGGTGCTGAACATGGCCTCGTTGAAGTGGCGGGCGTCACGGCGGAATTTGTCCATATCCGCTTTGCTGTAGCCATCGCCGAGGATGACGATATCGACTTTGCGTTCCGGGTCGCCATGGCGGAATATCGTGCCGGTTTTAAAGCGGGGCCGGGCAGGGGTGCGATTGATTGTTGCCGGTTTCTCAGGATCGATGACCACGGACCAGAGTTCGCGGAAAACCATGTTTTTGTCCCGCCGGCTGATGGTCAACTGGATCGCCCGGCGCGGCATGGGTACCAGGATGGTCTCGTGAAACGTCCTGTGCATGCGCGCTGCTTCCGGTGTGGTTTGCCACTCGTTAAAAATGGTCGAGTACCCGCGCGAATAAATCAGTTGTGCGCTGGCGGTGTCGTAAACCCGCACCTGGTATTCGCCGAGGTTGAGGTCGCTGAGCAGATTTGTTTTGCTCCCGGCCCAGGGGCCTGCCTGGTAATAGTGATCCGGTGCAAAAAATTCGCTGCTTTTATCTCCTGTGTGAAAGAGGTCAACGCGCAGGGTTTTGTCCACAAACCAGGTGTCAAAATCACGTGCAGTCAGCGTGCCGGCAAAGAAAAGAACGGCCAGGATCGGGGCTGGAATCCATCTCACTGTGAAAACTCCTTATTTTCTGTTTTGGTTGGAAAACCCGTGAAGCTGTTGTTCGGAGGGGTGCGTGCATACGTACCACCGGCGGGAGTCGGAGCGGGCTCTGTTTTGTCGTTCTGTCGATCTGAAAAAGGTATCCCGGTTTTCCTGGCTCAGAGCGCAGCAGGGCTACGGGTCTTCTCGAAAAGATGAATGACGACTCTTCAGTGTGTCGCAATGGTTGCTCTCAATGAGCACAAAAATCGTGTTGGTGGCAAACATATTGAATCTGCAAAAAAGGCGCAACTGTTTTGATGACGAAAATTCCACAAAGCCCGGGAGAATGGCAACGAAAAGCAGGGGGACATTCAACAGTTGTACGCTCTGCGACGGAGAGGAAGACGGTGAAGGAAGGCAGAACTCCCCGGCCTTGCGCAGGGACCGGGGAGGTTGTCCTTTGAGCAGCATGCACCATCTTGTGCATGCAGACTCGGGTGGATTTACTTGTTGCGTTGCAGGTTGTTGATCAGCAATTGCCGGATGTGCAGAAACTCCTTCGGCAGTTTGCGTTCCAGGCGCAGGAAGAGTTCTTCGTGCGAGAGCAGCTCCTGCTTCCACGCTTCGATATCGATGCGCATGAGCTCATCGAATTTTTCGCGTGAAAAATCGAGCCCATCCCAGTGCAGGTCATCGTACCGGGGCTGGAGGCCGATAGGGGTTTCCTGGGCATGGCCCTGGCCGCGGGCGCGGTCAACGATCCATTTCAGCACGCGCATGTTTTCGCCGAATCCCGGCCAGATGAATTTACCCTCAGCATTCTTGCGGAACCAGTTGACGCTGAAGATTTTGGGCGGATCCGGCAGGTGCTGGCCCATTTCCAGCCAGTGATCAAAATAGTCGGCCATGTGATAGCCACAGAACGGCAGCATGGCAAAGGGATCGCGGCGTACTTTACCGATGGTGCCTGCCGCTGCAGCGGTCATCTCTGATCCCATGGTAGCGGCGAGGTACACGCCAAAGGGCCAGCTCGGTGCCTGGTAAACCAGCGGCACGGTCGTGGCGCGACGACCGCCGAAAATAAAAGCGCTGATCGGAACTCCGTTGGGATTCTCCCAGTCTGGGTCGATGGAAGGTGTCTGGCTCGCGGGTGCGGTGAAGCGGGCGTTGGGGTGGGCAGCAGGTTTGCCGGATTGAGGTGAATAGGGGTTGCCGTGCCAGTCGGTCAGGCCTGCGGGAGGGGTATCGGTGAGGCCTTCCCACCAGACATCCCCATCTGCTGTGAGCGCGCAATTGGTGAAAATCGCATTGTGGCTCAGGGCCTTCATCGCATTGGGATTGGATTTTTCGTTGGTTCCGGGCGCGACGCCAAAGTAGCCATACTCAGGGTTGATGGCGTACAGGCGGCCATCGGCACCGGGTTTGATCCAGGCGATGTCGTCCCCGATGGTGGTGACTTTCCAGCCATCAAAGCCCCGGGGCGGAATCAGCATGGCAAAATTGGTTTTGCCGCAGGCGCTTGGGAAGGCTGCGGCCACGTAGGTTTTCTCCCCCTCCGGCGATTCAACACCGAGGATGAGCATGTGCTCTGCCAGCCAGCCCTGTTCGCGTGCCATCACCGAGGCGATGCGCAAGGCAAAACACTTTTTGCCCAGCAAGGCGTTGCCGCCATAGCCGCTGCCATAAGACCAGATTTCCCGGCTTTCGGGGAAATGAACGATATACTTGGTGTCATTGCAGGGCCAGGCCACGTCATCCTGTCCGGGCTCCAGAGGCATGCCGACGGAATGCATGCATGGAACAAAATCACCATCCCCAAGGGTTTCGATCACCTCACGGCCCATACGGGTCATGATGCGCATATTGGTCGCAACGTAGGGAGAGTCGGAAATCTCTACACCGATATGAGCGATCGGTGAACCGATCGGCCCCATGCTGTAGGGAATCACATACATGGTGCGACCGCGCATGCAGCCATCGAAAAGGCCCATGAGGATGCCCTTCATCTCATCGGGGTCCATCCAGTTGTTGGTGGGGCCGGCATCTTCCTTGCGCTTGCTGCAGATAAAGGTTCTGTCCTCAACCCGTGCAACATCCGAGGGATCGGAAAAGGCGAGATAGCTGTTCGGTTTTTTTGATTCATCGAGTTTGCGAAACGTCCCTTTTTCTACCATCAGATTACACAGAGCATCATACTCTTCCTGCGAGCCGTCACACCAGTGGACGCGTTCCGGCTTGCACAGCGCGGCCATTTTATCGACCCATTCTAACAAACGTACATTTCTCACATATGCTGGATGATCCATAATCGTGCTCCTCTTTTTACTCCAACCCGCTCTGTTATCCCGCAACCGGAACGTCAGCGCAAAAAGGTAAATCAGCGGGATGAGGTCGTTTCTCTCAGTGTCGGGGATAAAGCGAAAAAGCTGGAATGTACGGTTTCCGTGAATGCAGTGCAATAAAAATACTCGGTTTTTTCCCTCTCTGATGCCACCCTTTTCATGGCCTCAGCCGCCATTTTTTCTGAACCCGAACCAGCTGCCGCACAGCCCTCCGATGATATGGGCAAACTGGGAAATATTGTCCTCAAACAGAGCACTATAGACTTCCCGGCTCAGAAATGTGATCATGATCAAGATGAAGGTGAGGGGGATTTCACCACTGCGGAAATTGACGAAAGAGCTGAGCAGGATCAGCATGAAGACGATGCCGCTGGCACCGAGCAGGCCGGTATTGAACAGCAGAGTGTTGAGCAGGCCGGTGATCAGAGCAGTGATCAGGGCCATGGTCGTCAGGCGGATGGACCCGTATTTTTCCTCCAGAATCGGCCCGAGAAGCAGGATGAAAAGCAGATTGCCGGACAGGTGCTCGATGTTCGCATGGCCGAGCACGTGGCTGAATAAACGGAAATAGGTCAGGGGATGGGAGAAATTCATGGCCGGGTAGGCTGTGAAAAAATTTGCGATCAGCCCGGTGCCGGTGAAGTAGTTGGCGATATATACCAGGGAAGCGAGCAGGGTAAACGTCAGCGTGAAGGGAGCATTGTACGTGATTTTCACAAGACCTCCATCAGCTCAGGTTCGGGCACGAAACGACCAGGTGAAGACAAAGCGTGAGACAACCGTGCCATCTTCAGCAGTGCCTGTGGTCACGGCCTCTGCTGTGATCTGTTCCTGGCAGCCGGCTGCTTTTTCCACGGCTGCGATCAGTTTTTCTCCCTGATCGCAGGTGAAGGTGATTCGTCCGGTGGCTTTATGCAGAAATTCAGCCCGCATCTCTGTGATGATCAGGGCGACGCGCTTTTCGGAAAGCTGCGTCGCCAGCAGGGCAATGGCGCCGGTGGACAGCTCAGCCGCCATCGCCTGGGCTGCGAAATACATGGAGCGGAACGGGTTGGTGTTGCGCCAGCCGTAGCGAATGGTCGCGCGGCATACCTCGGGCTCCAGGGTCTGCACACGCAAGCCGGCCATCAGGGCTAACGGCAGTTTGGCCAGGAAAAACATCTTCAGTTTAAAGGGACTTTTCATCGGGACGGCCCGGCGTAAAAAGCGGTCGCGGTATTCAGAAGTTAAAGCCATAGTTCCTTCTCGATTGGGATACGGGGTCATGATCACTCAGGATTAAAGCAGGCAGTTTGCGCCAGTCGTGGTTTCATCACAAGTGAGCGCTGAGGGCAAAGACATTCTCGATAGCTGAAAAATTGCTGTTCGATGGGTTCCCTGATTGTAACCTTTGGATAAAAATATAGTTAAGCCGTGTTTTGCCAATGTATGAATTTTCCCGGCTATGAAGCAAGGCGCTTGAAACGAAAAAGTTCTGGGCTGATATGTTCTCGTCACACCGCTCCTGTCATATGAAGATGATGCTGCGAAAATAGCGCAAAATTATTAATGTTTTTTGGGCTCAGACGATATCGTGAGAGGGTTTAAGAAATCTGTTGGGGTCAATTACAATTTCTAATAGACAAGCTCACAGGAGAAACGGATGAAGAATTTTCTAAAACGAGCTTTGTGGGGGATGGTTGGTACCGCGGTTTTGAGTGCTTCGCTTCTGGCACAGGGCAATTT
>DRLW01000533.1 GCA_011375275.1 Bacteroidota bacterium | reverse complement strand
AGGATGGAGCCCCGGGCGAGACTATCTACCGTACGGAGACACCGGCGTCAGCTCCTGTGCAGCGATATGCCCCCGTGCTTCGCTTCGGCGCCGGCTCCGGGCTGGAGCTCGAAGTCACATACCATAATTCCGGTGCAGATACGGTGACGTACGGTGTGCCGGGGCAGGGTGAAGTCATGCGGCTGCACGCCTGGGTGTGGTCTGATCAGCCCACGGCGGTACGGACAGAGACCCCGTTGCCCGTGCAGGCAGCTCTGTTGCCGAATTATCCCAACCCGTTCAACCCGGAGACGCGTATCGTTTTTACGCTGCCGGCAGCAGATCATGTGCTGCTGACCGTACACGATATTTCCGGGCGGCTGGTCGCTCGCCTCGTGGATGGGGCGCGTGATGCCGGACGTCATGCACTGCAGTGGAATGCGATTGATCAACCTTCCGGCGTGTATTTCGTCCGGCTGCAAACCGGTCGTGGCTTTTCTCAGAGCCGCAAGCTGATTTTGTTGAAGTGACAGGCGTGCGCGGGATTTTTGCGCCGGGTAGTTTTCCACCCAGGGCGTGGAGATAGGAAATTTAAAACCTGCATAATTCAGAGTATCCGGTTCACTGAGCGAACAGGGCCTGTCTGCGATACCGAATTTCAGGCACGAAGAATCGTGCATTTTCTGCTGAGTTTGGAGTGCACTTCGGCGTTTCAGACCGGGTCAGGGAGATCGCCCATAACTGCCACTGAGGGCGCAGTAGCTCTCTTTTTTCTCTCACGCAGAGCTTCCTCAACCCGTGTGGGTTGATTTTCAGTCTGGGCAAGCGGGGGAGCGCCCAGGATGTACTGCGACATTCATGTCGCGCGTCACGATACTTTTCGCTCTTCAGGATGAATGGCTGTGACGTGACATAAATGTCGCGGTACGCGTCGTGCTCGCCTGTACTTCAGCCCCAGGCCAGGTCCCCCAACCCGCACAATCTGATGAAGAGCCAAACGTTTTATCCTGTCTGGGGAATCATCATCCGGTACCTGCATTTCCCATAACTTCTGCTACACATCTTCTTCCTCAACCCACGCGATGTGAGGAAGCAGTGCTGTGGTAATAATCAATTGCTCCGATTTATGCATGAATTCGTATTTCGAATTAGCCCGAATTTCTTCGAGTGACGCGTTGATTCCTGCGTAAAATTTGGATCGGAAAAAAAAAGCAGAATAAAACGGAAAAATTTTCCGCAATGTTATGATACTGTTAATAATACTGCTGCGAGGGTCATCACATAACTGTACGCTATCTTCGAAAATTATCACGAAAAGCTATGATCAGAAGAGCATGGGGATGCTGCAGTACTCTGATTAGTAGTATTCGTTAGGGTTTTCGTGAGAAATTCACTCCTATTTTTATTTCTCATTCGAAATACCATAGCAACGGGACTTGGGTGTGAGAAGGTACTCACTTTGAGTGGTCGCAGAAGTACATTGTATTCTTTGAGATATCTGCGCCGACGTTCTCACATCAGGAAGCAGGTTCAGAGTGGTTTCCATTCTGAGCTGAGGAACTCACGGGGTCTGGGTTTTGAAAAACTTTTTTACTCTGAAGGTTTGATAAATCCATACCATCAGGATATCTCAGTGTGTTCATGTCCAGGTGTGCCGGTATTGCTATGCCTGCCTGTAGTTTACTCCTGCTGAACTCATAGGGTTATCATGGGATTTTCTTACCCCTATTGATTCATGAAAAAATGAATACTTCGCTGGCATTGGGCTGCATGATGGAAAAATAAGCCAGAGCCAGTAACCGAATAGTCATATGCTCTTTGTCAGGGTATTCAGTTAACTCAGCAAACCGGGCCCGGCTCAGATACCGGCATGTGTCATTCCGGCCAGGCGCAGCGCAGTGCCGGGACCTCATCTTTTCGGGCATGTGCCAGGATCCGGGTGATTCCGGTCTTCCCATGTGGAGAAACCGGTACGTCGGTTCTGGTGCAGGCACGTGCTGTGCCCAGACGGTCTGGCTGCTAAAATGCAACCGTGGTGAGTTAAGTGGATAACCAGACAGGTTGAGGAGATTCCGGCATCCTCTATGACGGATCGCGATACCCTGACTCTTCTAGCGCATAGCGCTGATTTTGTGCAGAAGCCGGATCACGTGAGCTTGAATGAATACCATGAAATTCTGGGATAAATCATCATTCATTAACAACAAAAATCTAAGGAGGCAACCTATGTCTCAATCAACAGCACAACGTATGCAGGCAACGTTGCGTACTTTTCAATCAAATACTCCTGATGTTGAGGGCGTGGCAGTAGCGAGTACAGATGGCCTGATCATGGCGGGCTTGCTGCCCGCTGAAATTGAGGAAGACCGTGTCGGTGCCATGTGTGCGGCCCTTGTTGCCCTCGGTGAAAGAAGTTCGGACGAGCTGTCCCGGGGTGATGTCAGACAGGTTTATGTCAAGGGTGTGAATGGGTATGTCGTGTTGATGAATATCGGCAATGATGCTGTGCTAATCACGATAACCTCCGAAAGCGTTAAACTCGGCCTGCTCTTTCTGGAATTGAAAAGAACCGTTCAGGACCTGCAGAAATATCTGTGATCCGAACAGTAGACCTGTGATGTAGTGCCTCCCATGGACCATGGGGAGGCACTACGCATCTTTTTTACCCATACGTCGCTTCCGGCTGCGTTGGGTTAAAGTGATCTGCGCAGATAGCCTGAAGAGTTATCAGATGTCCGCCGTAACTCTTTTCTCTTTTATCAATAGCTTGGCTTGGTCTGGGTGGATCGGTAGCAGAAACTTTCAGTTATGAACCATCCCTGGGTGGCGGTTGATTAATGAATAATCCGGGGAAAAGTATCTCATATATAACCTGAAAAATTCATCAACCCTGCAAGTTTTGTCGTAGTTCCCGCCTTAAAACTTAGGTAGGGAGGAGATGAATACTGCGAACAAAATAGTTCAGTCGTGCCGGTTTCCTGGTGCGAGGCATCGTTTTAATGAATAACTCGGGTTGTAAATATTTGAAAGGAGTACATCGATGCAGCGAGGTTCATTAAAAATCGAGTGGGATGAATCATTGATGACCGGGAACCGGATCATCGATCTTCAGCACAAATATTTGATCGACATCATCAATGAGCTTGCTGAGGCAATCGAAGCGGGTACAGCCGGTAGCGTTATCAGTAAGATCATCAATTTATTGAAATATTATACGCTGTGGCATTTTGAAAGGGAAGAGCAGTGTATGGAGCGCTATAAGTGTCCGATGGCTGAGCAGAACAAGTCTGCCCATGGCAAATTCATCGAGACCTTTGAGAGTTTTCAGGAGGAGTATCGCCAGAGCGGAGGAACAGAAGATATCGCGATGCGCATGTATACCGAGCTGACGGACTGGCTGGTGAAGCATATCAAGAAAATCGATATGGGTATCGAACCGTGCATCCACAGCTATGAGAGTTCAAAAAATGGAAATGATTGAGGGTGTACAGATCGCCATAACGCTATATTTCCGGGAGGATGTGGTGTGAAGATAAAAAATATCAGAGAATTCCGAACATATTTCAAGGTAGAAGTCAATGAGCTCCGGGAAGAGAACCGGGTGGAGCATTTTGTGGGGCAGAAAAAAACTCTATCCTCCGGAGAGAACGTTTACGGCTTTTTTCATATTTATCATGGCGATAAAGCTGATATACGTAAAGGCAATTTTCTGAACAGCTTTCTGGATATGGCTAAGGATAGCCAGGTGCTCTATGAGTTTTTGCAAAATGCCGTCGATGCTGACAGCAGTCATTTTCATATGTATTATGATGATGACTATCTCCTGGTGGTCAACAATGGTAAACCGTTTGATTTTGAAGGGGTTCGCTCGATTTTAAACGTGGGCTCTTCTTCCAAAGAATCGCGCAGCGAGATCGGCCGGTTCGGGTTGGGGTTCAAGTTGGTGCATCGCCTCATCGGTGATAAGGCCGGGGTAGAAGAGATGGCCCGTGACAACCTCGGCCCGGTTATCTTCAGTTGGTCGAGGGGCGAGCAGCTGAAGGAGTTGATGAATCTTCAGCATGCTGATGAACTTGAAGCCGTGGCGCAGTCCTACCAGCGCATCCCCGGTGGTGACCGGCACACCTGTGTCGATGACGACCCCTGGCTGTTCAAAATTCTGATGACCAATTTCCCATGCCAGCCGGGAGAAGAAGTCTATGACCTCGACTACCAGTTGCGCGCTGACGTCTTTTCCGGTGATGAGCTGATGCAGCTTGTGCATTGGTTGAACAAGTACAGGGACGAGCTTGATGCAGATGTTTTCGGCCAGGGGTCGTTGTTCTTCGTCAAATTGGGAAAGGGCAAGCGCAGTTATCTCGAAGGAGAAAATCTGGACCATGGTGTGAAGTTCTCTCTGGCGGTTTTAAACAAAGTTGCCGAGAGCTCCGGTAAGCGTGGCCTGCGCAGGGTGTGCATCAATTCCAGTGAGCCGATCATCCCTGCGGAGCTCGAGTTTGAACGTATCACCATTCCGCATGAGAGCCCGGAATACGCCTATATCAATCCTTGGCCGGAGGATGGGCGCGAGAACGTCGATATCGAATTTCTGTTCGGCTACTGTAAGGATT
>DRLW01000532.1 GCA_011375275.1 Bacteroidota bacterium | reverse complement strand
GCAGGGCTGGAGTCCAAAGGCAGGATGACATTGCGTAAAAGCATCGCTGTCGGCGTCGCCCAGGCTTTTGCGATTCTGCCCGGCATCTCCCGCAGCGGTTCGACGATCTCCCTTGGCATGCTGATCGGCATCGAGCGCGAGGAAGCTGCGCGTTTTTCTTTTCTCATGGCCATCCCTGCCATCGGCGGGGCTTTTGTGCTGCAGCTCAAGGATGTCATCGGTGAACCCATGTCCGGTTCTTTTATGACCGTTCTGATTCTGGGGTTTGTCGCATCCTATCTGTCCGGTTTTGTCGCGATTCGTTTTCTCATGTCGATCGTGCGCAGAGGCCGGTTCGACTATTTTGCCTGGTACTGTTTCGCCGTTGGCCTGGCCGGAATTTATTTCCTTTCATAACAAGGCGAACCGGCACATCGAATATTGGCTGCTCGCCGCGGCGCTGTGTGATAGCATAATTTTTACGGAGGGTTTATGGCGCATTCTCAGGAGCAGTTTACCTCACGCTGGACGCTGGTGCTGGCTGTGTTGGGCATGGCGATCGGCACCGGCAATATATGGCGCTTCCCCCGCATCGCCGCAGAAAACGGCGGCGGTGCTTTTCTCATCCCATGGATTCTCTTCCTTTTTCTCTGGTCCATACCCCTGATCATCACCGAGTTTGCCATCGGCAAAAAAACTCGTCTCGGACCCGTCGGTGCCATCGGGCACCTCATCGGTAAAAAGTGGACATGGATGGGCGGCTTCGTCGCCTTTTGCACTGTGGCGATTATGTTCTATTATTCCGTCGTCGTCGGCTGGTGCCTGAAATATACCTGGGCTGCTCTCATGGGTGACCTCGGTCAGGGGGCAAGCACGACATTCTGGGATGAGTTCATCAATTCACCAGGCCAAACCCTGTTTTTTCACCTGCTCAGCGTTACCGCCGGCGCGCTCATCATCAGCCGTGGTGTCACAAAAGGCATTGAACGTGCAACACGGTTGCTCATCCCCGGACTGGGGATCCTGCTCGTTATCGGGGCCATCCGTGCCCTGACGCTGGAGCATGCCATGCAGGGGCTCAATTTTCTCTTCGAGCCTGATTGGGCCAAGCTGATGGACTACCGCGTCTGGATCGCTGCCTTGTCGCAATCTGCATGGTCCACCGGTGCAGGCTGGGGGCTGGTTCTTACCTATGCCGTCTATGCGCGTAAGAATGAGGATATCGTGCTCAATTCCGTGATCGCCGGGCTGGGTAATAACAGCGCCTCACTCCTTGCCGGGATCGTGATTTTTCCTGCCGTGTTTGCCCTCGCTCCGCAACTGAACCTTGGCATCAGTCCGGCCGAGCTGTTGTCAACCAGCGGACCGGCATCCACAGGGCTGACCTTCATCTGGATACCGAGACTGTTCAGCGAAATCCCTGCCTCTGGTTTTTTCCTGTTCATCTTTTTTCTCGCTCTGAGCATCGCTGCGATCAGCAGCCTGATCGCCATGTTCGAGCTCGCGGCGCGCTCGTTGATGAATCTGGGCATGACACGGGAAAAAGCGGTCTTGTTCGTCTGGTTGATTTGTTTTATCTTTGGGGCACCCTCTGCTCTCAGTATGGATTTTTTCCAAAATCAGGATTGGGTCTGGGGAGTGGGGCTGATCGTCAGCGGATTTTTTATCGCTTTTTCGGCCAACCGGTATGGCTTGCGCCGATTTCGACAGGAGCTGATCAATACTGCCGGCAATGATCTCAAAGCCGGAGTCTGGTACGAATATGTCATGCGTTTTGTCATCCCGTTTCTGTTCGTGGTTCTTCTGGGATGGTGGTTTTACCAGGCAATCACGGTTTATCATCGCGATACGTGGTGGGACCCGCTGGCCCTGTACAGCGTGGCAACCTGTCTCGTGCAATGGGGAAGCGTGATTCTGTTGTTTGTGATTTTTAACGATAAAATCTATCACCGAACGGCACAAGCACAAGAGGAACTCTCATGACAATGACAGCATTGATCACGATGATCATCGTGCTGGGCGGCATATGGGGTGGTTTTGCTTACGCGCTGTACCGCGCGATGCAGATCGAAAAAAATAAGGCGTAACATGGCTGCGTTTGAACCGATGAAGATCAAAACTGCTGCGCAGTTACCGCCGGTGGTTTTGTTCTATGGCAAAGAAAATTATCTCATCGAGAACTATCTCCGCCATGTGCTTAAAGTAGGCGTGCCTGAGGACATGCGCGACTTCAATCTCGACGTACTCTATGGCGCCGATGCTTCCGCACAAAAGATCATCGCCATCGCACGCTCCTATCCGATGATGGCAGACCGCCGTGTGGTGGTGATCAAGGATGTGCACAGGATGTCGGCTTCTGACCTCAAAGGATTGGCGCAATACTCCGAAAAACCGACGGACAGCACCTGCCTCGTTTTGCTGGCACACGATGCAGATATGCGCAAAAAGTCCCTTGCAACCCTGAAAAAGAACAGCGCATTTGTCGAGTGTAAACCCCTGTATGACAATCAGGTTGAAGCGTGGCTCATCCGCGAGCTCAAACAGCGAGGATACAGCATCGACCAGAAAGCCGCTGCCCTGCTCGCCCTGCAGGTTGGCACCAATTTGCAGAATCTGGTCAATGAAATAGAAAAACTGCTGCTCTATGCCGGCGAGCGCAAGCATCTCGTAGCAGAAGACGTGGAAGCGATCGCTGGTGTACGGAACGAATTTTCCATCTTTGCGTTGCAGAATGCATTGGGCCGCAGAGACCTGCAGCGCGTCTTGTATATCTTCAAACAATTGCGCCTGACCATGAATGCGCAGGCGATCATCTTTCAGTTGGCGAAATTTTTCACCAACCTGCTCATCGCCCGGGACTTTTCTGCCGGCAACAAGGCAGAGCTGGCAAAGTTGACCCGGACGAGCATCTACTTTGTCGGCGATCTGATCTCGTTCAGCAAAAGATATTCATTGTCGGAATTGACCGGTGCGATCGACAATCTGCGTATGGTTGATTACAACCTCAAGACATGGCCGGTGGATGAAAATTTAATGATGGAAATGCTGTTTACGAATATCGTAAAAGGCTATGAAGCCAGACATTTACCCTTTGCTTCGCGCGCATAGCTGAGCGGGGAACTTTTGCAACAGGGGTCGGTACAACTTCAAGGACTTTGAATGGCAGGCGAAAAAGAAATAGAGGGGGCGATCCCTACAGACGAAGACCTGATCGAACGTTTTCAAAACGGTGATCTCTATGCTTTCGACCTGATTGTCAAGCGCTATAAAGATCAGTTGCTCAATTTTGTTTACCGCTTTCTCAATAATCAGGAGCAGGCAGAAGATATCGTCCAGGAAACCTTCCTGAGGGTCTATCGCAACCGGCACGCGTACCGGCGGGTGGCAAAGTTTTCGACGTGGATCTACACGATAGCCGGCAACCTGGCCCGGACGGAGTTGCGCAAGAGAAAACGACGGCGTTTGTTTTCTCTGAGCGATATCGGTATTGAAAACAAGGATTACGAGATTTCCAGCGATGATTTCAATCCCGAAGCACATGTGGATACATTGCTGCACGACAAGGTGATCCAGCGGGAAATCAACAGACTGTCGCCGAAATTTCGTGAGGTCATCATTCTGCGGGACATCCAGAATCTGTCATACGAGGAGATCGCAACGATATTGCGGGTTCCCATCGGTACGGTGAAATCGCGCGTCAACAGAGCACGGCTACGGTTGCAGGAACGTTTGAAAAAATTGC
>DRLW01000531.1 GCA_011375275.1 Bacteroidota bacterium | reverse complement strand
GTGGAATTTCTGAAGTTCGCACAAAATTGGATGAGAATCTCTGACTCCGGCAGACGGAAAACCGGCAAAAGGGCCGGCGAAGTACCGGAATGCGGTTGTGGGGACTTCATGGATGAGTCCCCGGGGCAGTGACAATCAGGGAGGCGTGGGATGCGCTCTCCTGAACAAAATTTTTCAGATGACCAAGAACCAATGATAATGAGGTGAAAAAATGAAAACCAGAAAACGGCTGGCTTTGGGTGCCATGACGTTACTCGTATGCGCAGGTATGCTCACGGCTCAGGAACGGCCACCGCAGCCTCCACCACCGCCGCCGGATGCCCCTGCTCCGGTGATGGGAATGGGAGGGCAGATGGGGCGGATGGCTCAGGGCAAAGGAAAAATGAACGATGCCCGTCAACGCGGTGCGCTGCTGAACGAGAAGAGCGAACAGGAAACCTTGGCCTGGATCGAGGAAGCGGATGCTGAACTCGCTGCAGATTTGGCCAAACTCAAAACCGAATCGCCGCAACGCTATCGCATCACGATCCGGAGAATGAATATGACACGGAGAAAATTGGATCGGCTGCGCGAGCGTGATCAGGAGCGATTTGCCCTGCAGAAAAAAATCCATATAATGGAAGCAAAAACGCGCATGCTGGGCACGCGATACCGGAAAAGCGATGACGACGCTGAAAAGGAGCGCCTGCAGGCGGATTTGAAAAAAATCCTGACAGAACTCTTCGACCTGCGCGAGCAGGACCGCGGCCGCGAGGTGCAGCGACTCGAAAAAGAGCTGGCCCGGCTCCGCCAGTCATTGGAAAAACGGAGAAAGAACAAAGAGCGCATCATCGAGCGCCGTCTCGCCGAGCTCACCGGTATGACAGATGATCTGCGCTGGGATTAATCTGAAAAAATACGCAGCAGATGAACGCTGACGATATTTTTCTTTTTCCCATGAAAAAGCCCCGGGATGTAAGCATCTCCGGGGCTTTTTTTTACATGTAATTTTTCAAGTCTCCCGACTCTCCTCACACTGCTTAAATCGGGGCAGGCCGGCTTCGGACTGTCTTCGCGTATCGCAATCAGCTTGCGACCGGGGCGGCCGCTTCGGCTGTGGTTTTTCTGCTGGTTTTTGGTGCCGTGCCGGCGAATAGCCTGGAGTGGCGTAACGCATCGGTGTTGAGCAGGTCTTCGATGGTGAAATTATTTTTCACAAAACGGCACAGTTGCCTGCGGCTTTTTTCGAACTGCTGCAAGCTGTTGTTCAGGCTCTTGAACACCGTGATGATCTTGCGTGTATCGCGCGGTTCGATCGTATCTTCGATGTATTCATCTTTGACCAGAGTTGCGAGAATATCGCCGGCAGAGAGGGAGTTGAACTGCAGCGGCCACTCTTTGTTGGTGCTTTTGCGGTAATATTCACGCGAATAGCACACCCATTCATACTGCTTTTTGAAGTCGAGCTGTTCGAGAGATTTTTTCGGTGTGGTATAGCTGATCGAACGCATGCTGCGCGAGGTTTTCCATTCGATTTTGAAGCGCATGCACTCTTCGAAAAAAGAATCCGAGGGTTTGAGCAGAGTGCGGCTGTGCGCGTTTTGGATTTTCATGAACAACAGCGCGAGCGCGGGATCGTGTTTGTAGAGAAAAGCCCCGAGGCTATCGAGTGCATCGATGAAATTGCGCGAAGAGGTATCGACTTTTTCGTACATGCCCTTCAGCCAGTGACTGTACAGGCGGGTTTTCTCACCTTTGATCAGGGCCTCGGTTTTGGCCATGATTTCATCTGAAGTGACTTCGAGTTGCAGTATGGCTTCGTGCAGTTGCAGAAATGTGCTGCCGGCATGCTTTTTATCCTCGGCAGTCATGGTTGCAGTAGTGTTTTCGAGCTGGTTTGTGATGAACGCGATGAGATTACCGAGAAATCCTGTCCATGTGATCATGGTGTACCCTGTACTGTTATGTGTTCAACGATTCGCTTATCCAGTTAACTCAGTATGGTTGCTGCTTTCATCTCGTCGCACCGCCCTGCAGTGTGACGCACCTCGGGACGCAAGTGTCATCGCTATCCGGCCAGGTGATGCGCCGTGCCGGAATCTCATCTTTTTGGGCATGTGCCAGAGTCTGGGAGATTCCGATCTTCCCCTGCAGGGCAACCGGGAATGATCGTTCTGATGCAGGCAGGTGCTTTGCTCTGGCGGACTGGCTAAAAAAATGCAACCGTGCTGAGTTAAATGGATAACCACAATATCGGAAACCCATGGCAAAGTATGATTCTGCCAGCCCGACTTTTCTATTAGCATACCTGCCCTCATGCTGAGATGAGTAAATTTTGCCGCGATTGGCTGCAGGCAAATCAGCCGTGCCTCATCGTGCCCCGCCAGTTGTCCGCCGCAACAGGTGAAGTGATGGCTATGGTTTCACTCCACGAGCGCGTGCCGGTGAAAATATACTGACTCCCGGGCGACAACACAACCCGAAAGCAACGGTTTCAGCAGGTATCGATATTCCGGACAAATCATACCCCTCGACTTTCCCCGCTTGCATTTTTCTGCAATTCCCCTAAATTTATCGACGCTTTTTCCTTCCTGCGCGCCAGGATGTATTGTGGACTATTACCCCAACGGAGGCTGATTGTGACAGAACAGGATTTTCACAAACTCGTAGCGGAAGAATTGAAAATCAGGCCGGATCAGGTCGAAAAAACAATCGAACTGCTCGATACGGACAACACAGTGCCGTTCATCGCGCGCTATCGCAAGGAGGTGACCGGTGGTCTGGATGAGGAGGTGATCCGCGCGATCGAAGATCGCATGCGCTACTTGCGCATTCTCGAAGACCGTAAGCAGAGCGTGCTGAAGTCCATCGAGGAGCAGGGCAAGCTCAGCGATGATCTGCGCGAGCGCATTCTGGCTGCAACGAAGCTTCAGGAAGTGGAAGACCTGTATCTGCCCTACAAGCCGAAACGGCGCACCCGTGCGACGATAGCTAAAGAAAAAGGACTGGAGCCTCTGGCAGAGCGTATCTGGCAGCAGCAGGATGAGGCCGGCGATATCATGGCCATCGCCGCAGAATTTATCGATGAAGAGAAGGGGGTTGGCAGTGAAATCGAGGCCCTGGGAGGGGCGAGGGATATCATCGCTGAACGGGTTTCTGACGATGCGGATGTGCGCAAGCTGGTGCGTGAGAAAACCTGGCACCAGGGCGATCTGGTTTCGGAAGCCAGGGACCCTGAGAACGTCGCTGTCTATGAAATTTATGCCGAGTATCGCGAGCCGCTGAAGAAGATCGTGCCCTATCGTGTGCTTGCCATCAATCGCGGCGAGCGCGAGGGCTATCTCAAAGTGAAGATCGACGCGCCCGCTGATGATATCATCATGAGTCTGGAGAAGCGTTTTGTTTCCAACCCTGCGAGTATTTTCAGCGAAGAGCTGAAAAAGGCAGTTGCAGATGGCTACACCCGGCTGATCGCTCCGGCAATCGAGCGCGAGCTGCGTTCGCAGCTCACCGAGACAGCGGATGAACACGCCATCGGCATCTTTGCTGCCAATTTGCACAATCTGCTCATGCAGCCGCCGCTCAAGGGGCACATCATCATGGGGATTGATCCCGGCTATCGTACCGGCTGCAAGGTTGCGGTCATCGATGAGACCGGCAAATATCTCGACGGCTGCACCATCTACCCGCACCCACCACAAAACCGGTGGGATTACGCCAAAATTCAGGTTAAAAAGCTGGTGGAAGAGTACGGCGTTACCACCATCGCCATCGGCAATGGCACGGCCAGCCGGGAAACCGAGCAGCTCGCCGCTGAAATTATTTCCGAAATGCCGGACAGTGCGCTGCAATACACTATCGTCAACGAAGCAGGGGCTTCGGTCTATTCAGCTTCACCGCTGGCGAAAAAGGAGTTTCCGGACCTCGACGCCGCCCAGCGTGGTAACATCTCTATCGCCCGCAGACTGCTCGATCCGCTCTCCGAACTGGTAAAAATCGATCCCAAGTCCATCGGCGTTGGTCTGTATCAGCACGATGTCAATCAGGTGAATCTGGCGACTGCTTTGGATCGGGTTGTCGAGAGCGCTGTGAACAATGTCGGCGTTAATTTGAATACAGCCTCTCCGGCGTTGCTGCAATATGTCGCCGGGCTGAGGCGGTCGATCGCCGAGAATATCGTCAGCTACCGCGAGGAGCATGGCCGTTTCACCAACCGCATGCAGTTGCACGAAGTCAAAGGTATGGGGCCGAAGGCTTTTACCCAGTGCGCCGGATTTCTGCGCATCCCGGATGGCGATGTGTTTTTCGACAGCACAGCGATCCATCCGGAGTCGTACGACGCCGCGGAAAAACTGCTCGAGGTTTTGCAGTTTGATCCCGGTGAAGCGCGCAAACAGGGGCATGTACTGCGTTTGAAATTGAAAAGCGCCGGCACCACGCTGCCCGAACTGGCAGATAAGCTCGACGTTGGCCTGCCAACCCTGGAGGATATCATCGCGGCAATCGAGAAACCGGATCGTGACCCGCGCGACGACATGCCCAAACCGGTGTTCCGTAATGATGTTCTGAAAATGGAAGACCTGCAGCCCGGCATGCGCATGAAAGGCACGGTGCGCAACGTCGTCGATTTTGGCGCTTTTGTGGATATCGGTGTCAAGCAGGACGGTCTGGTGCACATCTCCAAACTGGCGAAGAAGTACGTCAAGAACCCTCTCGATGCCGTCCGGGTCGGTGATACAGTGGAGGTGAAGATTCTCAGCATCGACATCGACCGCGGCCGGATTGGCTTGTCGATGATCCTGGATGATTGACCCCTGCAGGCAGAACAGGCGTATCATTCCGGGCCGTGTGAGTTATTCTGGAACGGTGTTTTGCATGGCTGAGGCCCGAAGCCTGTTACCTGAAGATAGATACAAATCTGACATTCGGAGAGGATGCAAGAAGCCGGGGACATGAGCTGTATTTTGGGGCCGTCCGGCAGCGAGGTTTAATCCGCAGCGCAGGAAGCAAAGCATAGTGCTTGCTCCCTGCGCTTTTTTTATGCTGTTTCCGGAATTTTCTGAAAATCAGCAGAGAATGCGCAGTTGAAAAAGTGACTCATTCGATTACAAAATAGGAATTTGATAGTATTAAAGTGGGACACTTTTTTGACCGATTTTCGTTCAAATTTGTATTTTGAGGCTGTTATGCTGCTTGTCCTGTACGGTTACAGAAAAATAAAATACATCGGGCCGGGTCTGCTTCATGGGGTGATTCAGAAGGCAAACAGCAGCTCCGCAGATACCGGATTCCATGATTTAGCCTCAGATATTACCGTTTTCTCACCCTGGCCGCGGTTGTTAGAGTGCCGTATCACCTGCTGATGACGGTTTTGAAAGCGGTGTTTGTCAGGAAAAAATCGTTACTGTCCGCATCTGGCACAGAAGTTGTTTAATAATGACACGGTCAGCCTGAGGAAAAGGATTTTCTCGGTAACTTTTACCGGATGCTTTCCGGTTAATAGTGACTTTGCCACCTGTCAAGGATGACAGGGAAAGACGAAGCTGGTCAACTGCAACCGTGGTCGGCCATTGGTTGTTCGCCTTGCAGGCAGTTACCGTGTTAAGGAATGATACGGTCTTACCCCAGGAATGGGAATGGAAGAGTTGGTGCAGACAGCGCAAGGATATCGATAAACATCATGGAAAAGCAGCAACTTGTGCTGTTTGCATACGCATCGGGTCTTGCGGTTTGCCAGGAAGGGCTGCTGCTGAGATTCTGTGCTCACCAACAGACTGTCTGTGAAAAAGGCTTCTTCGGGTCGAAATTCAGCTTTGACTGACCAGCTTCCCGTCTTTCGTACGCAGGTAACACGTAAGACATCCATGACGGATGACATCTGTAATCTCCCTCCCCCTCACAGCCAGAGGCCTGTGCCGTGCATACGACACAGGCCTTTTTATTGCAACCGATCCTCGAGACTTTCTGCTATCCTCAGGCATGCAGGTACTTAGATAAAACACGCGTGCGCGCGTAAATTGAAGGCCGGAGGGTACCCGGCACAGAACGATCTTCGAGTTCAATGGAACACCTGTCAACCTGGAGGACTTCATGCGTTCCATCACACACGCTCTTTTTCTTTTGCTTGGGTTGTCTTCTCTGCACCTGCCAGTAGTGCAGGCGCAGAGTTTCAACGATACACTGTATGTCGCTCCGACGGGAAGCGATACACGGGATGGCCGTGTCCGTGACCGTGCTGTACGAACCATCGGCCAGGCCCTGGAACTGGCAAAGACAGCCACGAAACCGGTGCTGATACTGGTTGAGCCCGGTACGTATCAGTTTGATTCTTTCCCACTGACGCCCTCCTCGCAGGTGACGCTTCGTGGTGAGGGAGAGCCCGCTCAGGTAATCGTCGATGGCGAGGGCAACGGCGGAGAGCGGTTATTCAATCTGGTGTCTGTCACTGATGTGGCGATTGAAAATTTCACTCTGCGCAACGGTTTCTCCTCTTCGCGAGGGGGAGCGATCGAGCTGGTCAATACGACCAACTGCACCTTGCGCAATCTGGTTTTTGAGCAAAATGAAGCCAGCGCCCGCGGTGGGGCTGTGTACACAGATACAGATACAGGCCTGCGGGTGGAAAACTGTACTTTTCGCGATAACACGGCTCTGCTCGGCGGGGCACTGTTCGCCGGCGCTCTGTCAACAGTTGAACTTACCGCCAGCACACTGACCAGCAACTATGCCGACTCCTCCGGTGGCGCTCTGTTTCTCGATAACGCCGATGTCCGCCTGTACAAAAATCGCATTTTCAGCAACAGCCGAAACCCGGGTCGCGTCGAAGGGGCGGGAGGCATCACCAGTTTTCAGTCAAAAGCGATCATCGGGGGCAGCGTGGAAAATGCCAACGATATCTATGAAAACACCGGCGGCACACTGGGCGCACAGCTCTTCGTCTCCGGCTCAGATGTGATCCAGGCGCGCTATAATTATTGGGGCAGTGTGCCCGGTTCCGGACAGGTTTATCCCGGTGACCTTACGGACAGCAATAACTATCGCACGGTTGCCCGCGCCATCCCGATCGGTACGCGTGCGTTTTATCTGTCACCCGCTGGTGCGGATACCAATAAAGGATATGAGCCGGGCTCACCGTGGAAAACTCTGAATTTTGCCCTGAGTCAGTTTTTTGCTTCGGCACTCGACTCTGTCACCCTCAACCTTGCCGCAGGGACCTATTCTCCCACACATACAGGCGAAACGTTCCCCATAGTTCTGGAATCATACACCTCGATCGTCGGCCAGGGGGAGAGTACGGTTTTCGATGGGACGACCGCCCCCGGTGCTCCCGTGTTCACCGCTACAGGCCAGGACAATTTCAGTATCCGTAATCTCGTCGTACGCAACGTTGATGGCGGCAGCATGGGCGCAATCCGGCTGGAGGCAACGGATGGTTTCAGCGCGGTCAACTGTCTTTTTGAAAACAACAGCGGCGGCGATGGCGGTGTCTTCAGTCTGCTGCGGACACGCGGCAGCTCGATTTCGGACAACCGCTTTACCGGTAACAGCGCCACACGCGGCGGTGCGATCATGACCCTGTACGACGCGCGTTCGACCATTCAGCGCAATGTTTTCAACAACAACAGCGCCACCGCCGGGGGCGTGGTCCTGGCTGATTCCAACAGTACGACGCGATATCTCAATAACTATTTCCATCATAATACAGCCGACACCGGTGGGGTTTTCTACATCACGCGCTGTGGTAACACGACCAGCCCGACCCTGAATAATAATCGCCTGATCGCCAACACGGCGACTGTGACAGGCGCTGCCATCGCGTTGGACGACGGCAGTCAGCCCATCATCGGCGGCAGGCGCGGGCGTGGCAATGATATTTATGACAATGATTTTCCCGAAGGCAGCTCACAGGTTGTGCGGCTTGCCCCGGGGTTGACCGTGGACGCGCGCTATAATTACTGGGCTGCAGAGCCGGATGAAAAGATGGTTTTACCTCTGAACCAGTTTGCGGTCGATAACTTTTTGCTCAAAAGTGCACGCATCGCTGCACGGACCTCAGCGTTATTCGTTGCTCCGGATGGTGACAACGAAAATGCCGGCACATCTCCTGACGCGCCCTGGCGCACCCTGACGTATGCTTTGCAGCAGTTCCTCGCCAATCCGGAGCAGACTATCACCATCAATCTGGCTGCGGGCAGATATTCTCCGTCCAGCACCGGCGAAATATTCCCGTTGCAACTCAAAGGCAATATGAACCTGTACGGCGCTGGCGCGGATTCGAGCATTCTCGATGCTGAAGGCACGGCAACTGTGCTCGTGGGCAATGGCCTTGAAAACGTCGTGCTGCGTAAAATCGCCATAACGAACGGGGATAATCCCGCGGGCAGCGGCGGTGGCTTCGCCCTGTTCAGCAGCACAGCCGTGACGGTTGATAGCTGTCGTTTTGCCGGCAACCGCGCTGCTCTGGGGGCTGCTTTGTATCTCTCATCCAGCAAAGAAATACTGGTGGGCAACTCTGAACTGAGGGGGAATACAGCTTCCAGTAGTGGTGGTGCGGGCTATACAGTGCTTTCGACAGTGGAATTCCGGCAAAATTCCGTGGTAGATAACAGTGCCCGTAATGGGGAAGGCGGTGGGTTTGCGGCAGTTGCCAGCTCTCATCTCACCCTGTTGGCTAATACGCTGGAGGGAAATACGGCTTTGCGCGGCGGGGCTGTTTTTCTGCAGATCAGCAGCGGTATTTTCCGGCGTAATTTTATCGTACACAACAGCGCTGATTTCGGCGGTGGTATTTTTATGGATGGCAAGGGCCAGAGTCTCATCGGGGGGGAGGCAGCAGAGGGGAATGATGTGTATGGAAATACTGCCACGGAAAGCGGCGCACAGTTTTATCTCATCAATGTATCAGAACTCGATGCGCGTTACAATTATTGGGGCAATGTGCCGGAAAAAGCCGGTATCAACGATCGGGGAGCGGCAGACTTCAGCAACTATCGCCAGGTCTCGATACAGCTCACTGAAGGAGTGCGGCGGTTTTATCTGTCCCCCGGTGGTAAGAACAGCAATAGCGGTACCGCGGACACCCTGGCGATGCAAAGCTTGAACTATGCACTCGAGCGCGTTTATGGAACGCCGGACAGGCGCATCACACTGGTGCTGCAACCGGGAACCTATGATGCCCAATCCGGGCAGACATTCCCGATCCGGCTGCGCGACTATGTGACGGTTACGGGAGCTTCGATGGATGATGTAACCATCGATGCGCAGAACAGCGCCCGTGTTTTTGAAGCCATCGCTGTCAGCGGCGCTTTGTTGCAGAATGTGACCGTTACCCGTGGTCAGGCAGCCGGGCTGGAAAATCTGGCGCTGTTTTCAGCAGATGATTCTCCCAATGGCGGCGGGATACGCATCAGCGGCGGGGAGGATGTGGGACTCGAATCCGTACGCTTTCGAAATAATCGCGCTGGTTCCGGTTATGGTGGCGCCGTCTCTGTGGAGAATGGTGCGCGTAATACGGCCATTTTATCTTGCGAGCTGACGCAGAACTCAGCACAGTATGGCGGCGGTCTGGCCTCGCTGGCGGCAGATTCGCTCTCGGTGCGCAGCACGGTTTTTGACGGCAACAGCGGCATCGGCGGAGCCATTTTTAGCCGTGATGGCTTTGTCGATTTATCGTTGTCCACCGTGAGCAACAACAGCTCTGTGCGTCCCGGTTCAGGTTTGTATTTTGCCGGCACAGCGCGGGCGCTGGTGCGGCAAAACAAGATTTTCAGCAACGAGGTCACGAATTCGGATACCGGAGCGGTAATCGCCGTTGCCGCTACATCGCAACCGGTGATCGGGGGAGCTGTGACTTCAGGAAACGATATTTACGATAACCTCGGTGGTACAATCGGCAAAATTTTCGCTCGCATGGGCGCTGGTACGCAGCCGGTGCTCGCCAGTTATAATTATCTCGGTGGGGAAGACTCCATGACTACGGCGCTGGTGTTGCCCCTCGACCAATTTGACACCAGCAATACGTGGGCAGACCCGGTTACCGGCCGGGGCGAGCCACACCTCGTTTTTGCCAGTCCGGAACCCGGCAGTCTGCGCGTAGAACAGGGTAAAAGTGTGACCTTCGTGGTTTATGTCAGTGATTTTGATGGGGATAAACTAACCTATGTCTGGTCTGTAAACGGTGGAGGGGTCGGCAATGATACCACATATACCCTGCCTCCGAGGCCCCCGGCCTCTGTGGATCGTGTACGCGTACGCGTCTTTGACGATGATAATAATGAGCTGATCGTCGAGTGGATCGTTGAAACCGAGGGTACGGTTTCTGTACAGCCCGGCCCGGATATCCCGAAATATTTTGATGTCTCGCCGCTGTATCCAAACCCATTTAACCCTGAGACACATTTTCGCTATGCGCTGCCACGTGCGGCCGAGGTGAGGATTGTTGTGTATGATATGCAGGGACGCCTCGTGCGCCACCTGCTGCAGGGCTTCCAGCAAGCCGGGGTTCACACAGCCGGATGGGATGGCCGTGATGATCGCCTGCGCACGGTCAGCAGCGGAGCGTATCTGCTCGTTGTCGAAGCAGGTACTTCCCGCATGGTACGGAAAATGATGCTGGTCAGGTAGAATTTTTCCCTGCTGCGCACCATGTCGTTGAGTACGCAGCAGGGTGACCCACAATTCTGAAAAGTACGGCAATATCCACGGTCACTCCTTCTGGCTGCACCGGGGCAAAACGCCCTGCCGCGACTTTGCCGTTTTGACCGCAGAAACTGAGACCTTCACACGATGATTTTTCCCACACTTACCCTGTTCGTGGTTGATGATTCTGGGGATAGATGAGGCCCCACCCTGTGTGTTTGTTCTGAAAGATGTTGACATTCAGGGGAGAAATGTGCAGATAGTAAAGTTGGGTAAAGAGGAGACCGGCGAGTCACCCCGGTTTCTTTACACAACAGCGCTTCTCACAAGTTCAGCCTGCAGGTGACGGTGACTTGCATGGTGCACTGGCCTGACGCGGCCTTTCGCTCGAGTAATACGCAGATCGCCCGCCAGCTTCCCGCCTGAGTAGATGACGGGGGATGCAGTTCAGATTCTCGCTCAATTAAAGGAGCCATTCCTATGCCTCGATACATCATCGTGTATATTGGTGGCAATCAGCCATCGACCCCGGAAGAAGGAAAGAAACATTTCGCTAAATATCAGCAATGGTTGACCTCATTGGGCGATTCGGCAGTGAGTCCGGCCAATCCGTTCAAAAACACCCATACGATCAGGCCTGATGGAGCTGTCAGCTCCGGCAGTGCCACGACGATGTCCGGATATACGATCATAGAAGCTGAATCCATGGAAGCGGCGCTGAAGATCGCCAAAGCATGTCCTTTCCTCGAAACCGGCGGTTCGCTCGAAGTCTCAGAATTGATGCAGATGCCAGGCATGGGGTAACCTGAAATCGGTCTTCTCAGGAGCATCCAGCTCCCTTGCCTCAGTATCCCTGACATCTGACTCACGGTGCATCCCGAACCGGAACTCCTGCTC
>DRLW01000530.1 GCA_011375275.1 Bacteroidota bacterium | reverse complement strand
TCGCGCACAACATCCGGGTCTGCTCCCTCGTTGATCGTCACACCGGCAGTGGTATGCGGAACATACACCGTGCACAGGCCATCGCGCAGGCCCGCCGCGTCGATAGCGGTCTGGATGTGCTCAGTAATCGGAACAAACGCCTCGCGTTCCGGTGTTTCGACGAAAAATTCCTTCATGGTATGATGCCACTCTGCCCTGGTTCATTCACGAAAAAACATCTTTCGTTTTTCAATTACCGCTCAAAACTTCTTTTATTTGACAACCTTATTTGTCCGTTGCTTCGCCGCGATTTATCTACAAACTGCGCACAGCACCCAAAGGCTCTCAGCTTGCCGGCGTATAAATGACGTTATTGCGTTGCAGCTCGTGGAATTCATGACTCTTTCAGGCTCTATGTTTTCCGCTTCTTCTTTTTGGCTGCCGGGAAAAGAATGTTGTTGAGAATCAATCTATAGCCGGGAGAATTTTTATGCAATGATAATTGCGTTGGCGGATCATGCACGAGATGCTGATAGTCTTCGGGATCGTGGCCGCCGTAAAACGTGAATGTGCCTCTGCCGACGTTGGCGTGGATATATTTGACTTCTTCTGTTCCTTCCGCCTCGGCGAGGATGGTTACAGACTTTTTGATGAGTGATTTTTTAAACGCTGTCGTCTGTCCCATGAACCCCTTGACCACTGACACGTGATTTTGAGTGAGCATCGTCGGAACCGGATCATATTTGGCTGAAAACTCGAAGAGATTAAAATAATCCGCCAGTGCGTTGCGCACACGCGGATTCATGGTCGAGGGAATATCGATGTCGGAATACTCATAAACCATCGGATTGCTGATCAGGCGAAAATTTTCAAACATCACGGTTTTGGAAAAATCCAGTTTTTTCTGAGCATCCGGATCCGCGGCATCACCATCATAAACAGCAGCGACGATATCTGTGTTTTCAGCTGCCAGCGCTATATCGAAGCTGTCCGTAGCCGAACACATGGCAAAAACAAAGCCTCCGGAGACCGCGAACTTTTTTATCGCACGCGCCACGGCTTTTTTCAGCTCGCTCACTTTTCGAAATCCGAGCTTGCGCGCCAGGTTTTCGTTGATCGCTACCTGCTCTTTGTACCAAGGGGCGTTATGGTAAGTCGCATAGAACTTGCCGTATTGGCCGGTAAAATCCTCATGATGCAGGTGCAGCCAATCATAGTTTTCGAGCTCTCCACCAACGACCTCTTCGTCCCAGACAGTCTCATAGGGCACTTCCGCATAGGTCAGCGCGAGCGTGACCGCATCATCCCAGACCTGTTTGTTGCGCGGCGTATATACTGCTATCTTCGGGGGCGTCTCCAGCATGATACGGTCCATATTATTGGCTTCGATCTCTGCCTGAATCTGCGCGACTTCGGCAGGAGTGACCGGAGCATAAGCCACACCACGCACGCGCAACTCTCGCTCGATTTCAGGATAGCTGTCGATCAGAAATGAACCGCCGCGGTAGTTCAAAAGCCACTCGACCGGCACGCCGCGTTCAAGCGTCCAGTACGCTATCCCGTACGCTTTCAAATGGTCTGTCTGGCGCAGATCCATATAGACCAGCAGCTTCTGCCCCAAAAGAACTGGCGCCGAAAGAAACAAAGCGATCATCAGCAACAGCACGGAACCGGTACGGGGACGAATGGTATTCTTCTCGCAGGTCATGGTTTGATCTCCTGACTTAAACGCCGCAACTTTTTTCTCGCCAGTTCAAGGTATGTGCTGTTGGGATAAACGACCAGCAGTTGTTCATAGGCCTGCGCTGCCAGTTCTTTCTGCCCTGTTGCTGCGTAGGCGTTGGCAAGCCGGAAAAGCGCTTCATCTGCATAAATGGTGTCAGCAAATTCCTGCACAACTCTTTGCAGCAGTGCCTTTTCCTCCGTGCAGGCCTCTTTTTCGTGGTACAGGTCTGCGAGATCCAACAAGACACGAGGGGTGAGTGCGCTGCCGTCGTACTGTTGCAGCCATGTCTCGAGATTTTTTCCTGCCTCTTCCCGGTCGTCTTTTTCCAAAGCACAGAGATAATCGGCATACCCGGCCAGCGCCGAGCTGCTGTCCGCCAGATTCTCCTCGATGAGCAGCGCGCGTTCCAGGGCTTCATTGACGATGGAACCCATTATCGCCGCCTTGTCTTCTTCCGATTGGATACTGTCTAACAGTTGCAGCGATTCCGAAAACTCATGCCGGCAAAGCTGCAAAGATGCGAGATGGAACAAAATAGTGTTTTTCTCTGCGATTTCATTGTCCTTTAAAAATGCCATGGCCTGCCTGAACCATGATTCCGCTTCTTCGTGCATACCTGAGCGCATCGCCGAAAGACCGAGCATTTTAGCGGCAAACTTTCGCGTTGTCCGGGAAGAGAAGTTGCGAAAAAGCTCGCGATAGACTTCATACGCCCGGGCAGGACGATCGAGTTTCTCGAGCAATAATCTGCCCTTGAGTTTGGCGGCTTCCAGCGCCAGGGTATTCTTCTTGTTTTCTGCCAGAATCAGATCCAGCTCTGCCAGGCTTCGCTCTCGTTCGCCGGAAGCGATCCACGCCCGGATTCTGCCCAGGCGGGCAGCAGTTGCGTAGCGTGACTCCGGCCATTTGTTCAGGATGCGAGAAAATGCCTGTTCAGCGACTTCGTAGTCTGCATCCTGCAGCGCCTTTTCCGCAAGAGTATAAAACTCTCTTCCCACAGTCTGTTTCTGCTGCTGCGCCCGGGCATCTTCTATCTCCTCCATTACCTGCAGGGCTTTGGCATATTGCCCGGTGTTGACCAGGCATTCGCCATAAATCTGCAGCAGTTCATTGCGCGGCGCGGACTGGCTGTTTACCTTCTGTTCGACGACAGACAGCACGGTTTCATCTTCCTGCAAAAAGGAGGTGATACGAGCACGGACATAGGAAACCTGCATCGGTCGCTGCTCGAGATAGAGCAACAGCTCTCGGGTTGCCGCGAGATAATTCCCTCTGCCGGCAAAAGCGTTCGCCAGCTCTACAGCGAAAAGGAAACGGTTCTTCAACTCCTTCCTCGCCAGACGATAGGTTTCCACAGCATCATCGAATAACCCGTTGCGCAGCATCGAGGATGCAACCAGAGAATACGCTCCCGAGGTTTTGCCGAATTTTTTCAGCACTTCTTTCCACGTTTTATGAGCTTCCTTTTCCCGGCCTGCCCGGTAGAGCGCACTGCCCAGGTCCGCACGCACAACAGCATCATCGACGACGTGCAAACGGGTACGGATCATTTCGATAAGTTCATCATAGGTGTTGAGGCGCTCGAGCGTCCGCTTGAGGGCATTGTAATAACTCGGGTTCGCCGGGTCACTGTTAAAAAGTTTGCGATAACGCCGGGCGGCGTTTTCGTACATGCCCATGCGTTCATAACTCTGCGCCAGACGATATTCCGCGTTTTGCTGCGGCGTTCTGCCCTGAGCACTCAATCCCGCAGGCAGCATGAGCATGAAGACGGCGATAATGCACCATCCCATCCTGCTGCTTCGCCTTTTTCTGTTACTGTGCACCGGTGCCTTCCTGTTGCGCTTCTCTGGATAACGCTTCGAAATAGCTTCGAATCAATTTTTTATAGTCCCGGGTATAGTTTTCCTTCAATGCCCGCAGCAAATCCTGGCGCAGGCGCGAGCGCCTCTCACCCAAATCAGCAGGCAGGCGGCCCGGGTCTAGCGCCCGGTACTGTTTGCCGGTTTCTGCCCGCCGCTTTTTGCTGAATTCCCGCTTTTGCACCGACTTTTGCGCATCGAGCAAACGGGAGAGAATACGGCGCTGCCGCTCTATCGTCTGCTTACCGGTTTTCTGCTGGCGCAAATTTTGAGCGACTTCCTGCATCTCCCTGGCGATGTTACCGAGATCACCCAAAACATCTCCTCGGCCGCCGTACTGTTTCTGCAGCTCCTGCATGGCGCGACGAAGCGCCTCCTGCCTGGCAGCAAGCCGCGCCAGCGCTGCCTGCCGTTCCATGCTCATCATGCCGGGATTGTTGAGCCCCTGCGTTTGCTGGTTGATACCTTCCTGAGCCTGACTGATACCCATCATCCGGCGGAAAAAATCCTGCATGCCGGAGCTCCCACTTCCTGAGCCACTCATATTGCGCATGGCCTGGCGCAGTTCTGCCACTGCTGCGTTCAGC
>DRLW01000529.1 GCA_011375275.1 Bacteroidota bacterium | reverse complement strand
GGAGCCCCCAACGACTGATCACCCAAAATAACAAAGGAACACAGCGTGAAACGATTTTTTCGCATCGACTTACTCATACTGTTCAGCCTCACGGTTTACGCTTTAACGGCACAGGAAAAACCTGCGGGCAACGAGGATCTGCAGGTATATAAAATTGCCGGCAAGCAGCTCTTTGCTGAAAAGAACTGCAGCTCGTGCCATACCCTGGCCGCGCAACCGGAGGGCAAACTGACACCGATACCGAACATGCGCGAACCGGAGTGGTTTGCTACCCATGTGAAAGAAAACTCACAAGTCGTTTTGCGCAAAGAGCGCAGCAAACGGCGCCAGCGCAAAACAGCCCGTGAGGAAATCGACATTCTCAAAGCCTATCTCTACGAAACCACTCCTGCGGAACGCGCGCGCATCGATGCCATGGCGGAGAATATCGCTGCCGGCGCCTATGCTGTGGTGCAGAACAAATGCCTGCGCTGCCACATGATCGCTGGTTTTGGCAAGGACACCGGGCCGGATTTGAGCGACATCGGCACGAAAAAAGACAAAGACTGGCTGGTAGAAAAACTCATCGATCCGGATCGTTTCGAGCCCGACACCGAGATGAAGAGTTTCAAGCGCCTGCCGAAAGAAACACTGTCCAATATGGCCGATTATCTGGTGACGCTCAAAAAAGCCAGGGCAGCATCCGAGACCGATGGGCAGTAACACCCCTCCGCGCTGCGCAATGCCGTGGTACCTGAAAGCTGTGCAGCCTCTGCATGTGCCCCTGAATATCATCGTGCGTACACTGCGCTGGCACTTTATGAAAAAAAATGCCCCTGCCCGTATCTGTGGATTGCGGGTCGGGGCATCTTTGGAAGTACCCTATCCCACTGCTTTTCGCCCGCTGGCCAGGGAGATTCTGCGGATGAACCTGAGCGGGAAGCATGTTCTCGATCTGGAAACCGGCACCGGAGTGCTCGCCCTCGCTGCTGCGCGCGCCGGCGCTGCCTCGGTTGTTGCCGTGGACCAGAATCCGGCGGCCGTGCACCTGGCCGCACGCAACGCCGCGCTCAATGAACTCGTGATACACTGCCGGGCCGGCGAGCTGTTCTCTGCCCTGCCGGAACAAAAGTTTGATGTCATTTTCTACAATGGTGTGAGCACTGCTCGCCAGCAACACATCGATACATTTCTCCAGCACGCCGGCCACTGGCTGGCGCCTGCCGGTATCGCCCACCTCATTCTGCCCCCGGAAAAGAGCGCCCTTGCGCTCTGCAAACCCGACCAGCGAGATCATTCCCTCGTTTGCATTCAGTGCAGATATTTTTTCAGCCTGTCCCGGACGTTCCTGTGGGTTCAGTTTCAGAAAGCAAGCACGCTTTGATCCCGGCTTTGACGTCCGCCATTGCACATCTGGTTATCTGTTTTACACAGCGAACTGGGTCTGAGCCGGATACCTGCATGTGTCATTTCGGCCAGGCGCAGCGCCGTGCCGGAATCTCATCTTTTCGGTCACGTGCCCGAGTCCGGGGGATTCCGGTCTTCCGCTGCGGGGAAACCGGAATGATGGCTTTGGTGTAGCCACGTGCTGTGCTCTGGCGGACTGGCTGAAAAAATGCAACATTGCTGAGTTAAATGGATAGCCAGATGCCCTGGAAGTCGCTGATTTCCCGTGTTGCCCGGCAAGATGATACCCTGAGTCCGCTCGCGGGCCATTGCATTTGTGCAATCCCGTCAAGGTTTCTCCTCAGAAGTACGATTTGTTTAGAGTAGCAGCCTGCTGCACGCCGTCCGTTGCGCCGCCAGTTGACCAACATCATCGGGTTTTGTTTGCACACCGAAACTGATACCGAGTTCAGCCATGAAAAAACTTCTGCTTATCATTGCCGCCCTGTCTGTCGCGGTGCTCGCCGCCCTGCAGTTTCTCACACAGCCACGCGCTGCCATCCAACTGGCGCACTATTATGATTACGACCGGACTTTTCCTCTGCATGTGCAGGAGAGGAAAATCGCCGAAGGGCTGTATCATGTAACCTTTAATTCGGTGCATCAAGTGCGCGTGCCGGCTCTTTTGCGCCTGCCTTTACACGCCACGCCACCCTATCCGGCAGTGATCATGTTGCACGGCATCGGCGATCACAAAGATAAACCCTACATGGCCATCGGCGACTCGATCCTCGCTGCAGCAGGTTTCGCGGTGCTGCGGCCGGATTTTGCCCTGCACGGCGAGCGGGTGCAGGAGCCACTGGACCACAAAACGCTGCGCAAGCATCTCTACACAGTTCGCGATGCCATCGCCCAGACCGTGTTTGATCTGCGCAGAGCGGTGGATTATCTCGACAGCAGAGCAGATATCGACAGCACGCGCACGGCGTTTATCGGCATAAGTCTCGGGGGGATTACGGGGACGGTTTTCTGTGCAGTGGAGGAACGTATCGAGCTGCCCATTCTCGCTCTTGCAGGCGGGGGATTGCGCTGGGCTCTGGGGAAAGATGCTTTTTCTGAAAAACTGCTGGATATGATTGCACCGATCGAACCGCTGAATTTCGCGCAGATGCTGGCGTCCCGGCCGGTGCTGTTTCTCAATGCTGAGCGCGATGAAGTGATCCCGAAGCTGGCTTCGGTCATGCTGCAGCAGGCAGTGCCCGGGGAAAAAGAGGTGATCTGGTACGATGCCGGGCATCAGATATCCGCAGACAGAGCGTTTGCGGACTGCCGCGACTGGCTCCTCGCCCGCATGGGGTCTCTTGACTCTGCTGCCCCCGGGCGTTTCGTGGAGACCTCCGAATAACCCGATTTCTTCCTGCACCGGAACAGGGCAGCGAGCAAAGTTGTGGGCAAGCCCGGCTCTGGCCTCGCAGCTCAGGCGGCGTGACGCCCGATGCTTATTCTCCTTCGCCAGGCATTCCTGCCGCAGGCCTTATTCCTTTTCCTTTGTATCGTTGCGCTTTGCCAGGCAGTCATCGCACTCGCATAGCGCGCGCAGATACTCGTATGAATACAGGCCCGTATCATGGCCATCCGACCAGACGAACTGATAGGCATAACGCCCCACAGGACGGGCTTCGCGCGGGCGAATGCCTGCGGCGATATCCTGCGGGAAAACCTGCCGCTTGCCGGTTATTTCATCGACACACTCTGCACAGGGGCAACTGCCGCGCAGGTTTTGTGGGGTATAACGGCTCTGGTGGCCATCCGACCATTCTATCTGCAAAACCCCCTCAGGGGTGAGCGCCATCTTGCTGGGAATCAACGTCTGCATATCTCTTATCCGAATCTGATTGCATTTCATGACAGGGTAATTTATTTTGACGGTTCTGAAAACAGAACGTGCGGTGCATACTACAAAACAGGATAAAAACATGCAAGACCCTTTCCTGCTCTTCGACGAATGGATCTTATTGGAAAAACAGTTGAGCAACAGCCCCATCAGCATGGTGCTGGCTACGGTCGGCGAGGACGGGCGGCCTGCAGCCAGAGCCGTCCTGCTGAAGGGTTATGATCAGGATGGCTTTGTTTTTTACACGAATATCCAGAGCCGCAAGGCCCGTGAACTGGCGAAAACACCGTATGCTGCTCTGTGTTTTCTCTGGCCGGCTCACGAACACCAGGTCCGTGTTGAAGGCCCGGTCAGCCTGATCAGCGACGAAGAAGCTGACGCCTATTTTGCCTCGCGCCCGAGGGAACGGCAACTCGGTGCCTGGGCTTCGTTGCAAAGTCAAGAGCTGCCGAGCCGGAAAGTTCTGCAGCAGAAATATAAGGAGTATGAAAAGAAGTTTGAAGGCAAGGAGATCCCGCGACCACCGCACTGGTCCGGATATCGCATCACAGCTAACTCGATGGAGTTCTGGATCGGGCACAAGGACAGGCTCAACGAACGCATCCTGTTCGTCCGCGATGAAGCAGGAGAGTGGCAGAAAAAGCTGCTCTATCCCTGATTTTATCGGGATTTTCAGTGTTCACGTATTGCCTGAACAGGCAGCCACAAGTACCTAAAAAAAATATATTTTTCATTGACAATCGACAGCGAATTATCTATATTTGCGTCTCTTATTTTTGAGGTGATATGGCAAAGATCAAAACCAGAAAATCTGGATCGGCTAAGGTGGCCTTGTCGCTGCCTTTTACCAAAAAGAATTACATCATCTTTGCGATCAGTGTAGCTGTCATCCTGATCGGCTACATTGCCCTGGCGCAGGGACCGGCAGAAAGCTACTGGTCGTTGACCGTCGGGCCTGTACTTCTGGTGATCGGGTACTGTATCCTCGTGCCGCTGGCGATTTTGTACCGGGATGAGGATACGGCAAAAAACCCGTCCTGATTTGGGCGATTAGCTCAGCTGGTTTAGAGCACCTGCCTTACAAGCAGGGGGTCACTGGTTCGACTCCAGTATCGCCCACGCTACAATATGACGATTTTCAGGGACCGTGGTGTAGTTTGGTTAACACGCCGGCCTGTCAAGCCGGAGATCGCGGGTTCAAGTCCCGTCGGTCCCGCATAAAAAAAGCATCCGCAAGGATGCTTTTTTGTTATCAGTACACATCATACGCTGTTGCACATCACAACCGCGCCGATTTTCTCTCCCCGCTCTGCTGCAGCGAATTCACAGACCGGAATACCGATCATGCTCAGAAAAGCCGCGCTTTTGCTCATCCTGCTCAGCGTTGTCGCCTGCAGCAGGCAAACTCCCGCGCCCTCAGAATCGATCATCCGCCACAGCGGAGAGGCAGACGCCGTCACGCTGACTATCGATGTCATCGCCGAGGGCATGGCCGAAATTTCTGCAACTGTGCAGGTGGCGCGCAACACTCCGGCGCGCCAGGCGATGGAAACTCTGTTTCAGATTCAAACCAGCGGCCCGGCAGAAGCCTTTATTTCCGGCATCGCCGGCATCCGCGCTGAAACCACTCGCAAGCAGTTCTGGCATCTGGCTATCGACGGCCGGCCGGCGCAGACCGGTATCGATGAGGTGACTGTCTCCCGGCCGATGCACATCACCTGGACGCTGAAAACCTGGTGAGGTGTGGTGGTCAGTTGCAGCGGCAGCGGTTCAGGGTATCCAAGTAACTCAGCACGGCTGCCCCTTTTCAACCAGTCTGGCTGGCCACAGCACGTGCCTGCACCAGCACTCTCATTCCGGTTTGCCCGCAGGGGGAGGCCGGAATCTTCCGGACTCTGGCACGTGCCCGAAAAGATGAGATTCCGGCACGGCGCTTCGCTTGGCCGGAATGACAGATGTCGCTATCTGCATCAGGCCAGATTGCTGAGTTAAGTGGATAACCAGCGGTGTTTAATAGTGGTCTGTTTTGATCCGGCGGATCAGCTCCTGCCGTTTGATGTCTCCCCGGTCGTAGCGCTGCAGGTCTTTTGCCTGCAAGCGGTAAACAACCCGTTCCGGCACGCCTTTGCCCGGCCGGCGGATTTTCAACGCCACGATGATGTGCTCATCCGGCTTCAATTCGCGCAGGGTGCGGCCATAGTCCACCAGCGTCTCGATAATATCCTTTTCGAATGTTTCAAAAGCCTCGCGCTTTTTCTGCGCCGAGCTGCTGTCAGCGATCGATGAGACAGCCCAGATTTTTCTCTCTTTATCTGTCCTGGTCTCTTTGTCCTTCCCCATACTCAGCTTTATGCCGTTGTGATCAAAGATTTCACCGAAATTCGACTCAAAAAACACACCAAAATTATCCCCGCCAACGTACTTTGCCTGCCCGAAAAACAGGGCTCCGTATTTTGGCACATAAATATAATCCATATCATTATCGAGGGAAAATGTATGCATGGCATTGCCGCGCAAGGCGGAATTCAGAATGCCGGTAAATACTCGCAGGTCGCGCCGCTTCCTTCGGCTGTCAGCCAGCTCAATGCGAACCAGGGCCTCGCGGAATTTTTTTTCACTGATATCACCGCGCCGGTATTTGCGAATAACCGATACAGGAACGTACATGGCGACGCGATTTTCATCTTTATTGCGC
>DRLW01000528.1 GCA_011375275.1 Bacteroidota bacterium | reverse complement strand
TATGAATTTCGAACCGGGTATCCAGTTTACTCAGCAAACCAGGCTTGGCCCAGTTCCCGACATTTGTCATTCCGGCCAGGCGAAGCGTCGTGCCGGAATCTCATCTTTTCTGGTATGTGCCAGAGTCCGGGAGATTCCGGTCTTCCGCTGCGCGGAAACCGGAATGACAGCTCAGGTGCAGGCGCGTGCTGTTGTCGGGTGGTCTGATTGAAAAGAGACAACCGTGCTGAGTTAAGTGGGTAACCAGAGAATTTCGAAAACAAGGAGGTGTTCTCATTCTCAAAAACTGAAAATTCACAAATTTTACAGGAAACCGGCGTAACCAGGTTTGATTCTTTGGTTACAACTAGGCACTTCGTCGAATGAAAAATTTTCAGTTATCCCGACTATCCCTGCGCGATGCGTCTGTTTGTGAGATCGGGGTAATATCCTGAAAATTTTTTTCCGATTCCGGCGGTCAATCGGGGGGGATGACAGGGCCTGACAGTTCGATATGCACACCGGATGCTTGACTATCGGCATGCCCGGGCTGCTGTGTGGGGACAGGACCAGAAACAGGCAGGATAGAATTCGGAGCCGGAAAAGTAAAGAGGCCAAGATGACGGTATTGATCGGCAAGTATTTGTTTGCTGGGCCATATTCAGATAGCAGCTATGTTCAGAGCAAACCAGGGGTATTTTTGATTCTTTCGGGGAGTGAAACAGAGCCTTATCTCATCGATGTCGATGAATCTGATGATATGAGCGGAAAGGTCAAAGGGCATCCGCGGCAGGCGTGCTGGCAGGAAAAAGCAGGTGGCAGCTATCAGTTTGCCGTCTTTCACACACCCCATCTCGATGCAGACGAGCGCCGCCAGGTGGTGGCCGATATCCGCAGCGAGTTTGTCGTTGCCTGTGGTTAGGTGGCGGTTTTCTCGCAGTGCGAAACGAGGTGCCGGAATTCATCCGGATCGGAAGCAGATTTTCAGAAGAGTGAAATGACAGCTCCTTTTCGGCGTTTGATGCACAATCCGGCATCCTGAGCAGCAGGGTGGATGGCTCTCCTTCACATCATGTGGGGTTGATTTCAGCAACATAGTCGCCCGACGAATCGCTGTTTCAAATCACCGGCCGTGGAGCGCGCAGAGAACAGCCCGCTTCATGGCCTTTGTCGTTTCAGACCGGGTTGCACATGCCCGCCTGAGGTGTTTGCCGAGTCCGCAGCGGCTTTTTTGTCGGCCATGAGGATTTTATAGAGCAGCTCCTGCAGCTCTTTGGCCCGTATTTGCGAGAGGGCAGGTGCCGTGCTGTCTGCCGCGAGGTAGCGCTGGCTGTCGATATAGTGCAGCATGGTTTCTTTATCGATTTTCGGTGTGTAGCGATAGACCCGGTTGCGCCGGTTCTTCCCGGACATCTCCACCGGAAATCCACCGACCGGTGTCATGATCATCATCGTGTTTTGCGGTGAGATGATTTTTTCGTCCACATACCCATTGCTGGCCATGCGGTGCAGCTCGCGCCAGAGCATTTCCGCTGTGATGATGGTCTCTTTCGGCAGGGCCTGATAAATCTCCGGGCCGGTTACCGATCCCTTTTGCCAGAGCACATTGAGGATATCCATCTGGACCGGGGTGGGAATCGGCAAGTCGGTGATGCGTTTCGGGCGGTTGGAGAATTTATCGTAGGCGCGCGTCAGCAGCCCGCGGATCACAGCACCAAAGTCCAGAGTCTGGCTGCGGTCTGCGGCGTTGATGTTCAGCCGCCGGGCGATCTCATCGCGGTCGATGGGGGCGACGTTCTTGTAACTCTGGTCCGAGCGTATCGCCTGCGCCAGGCCGAGCAGGCTGCGGCTCTGGCTGATGAACATGGAGCGGTTGTTGGTGTCAAGGCCTGAGCTGTAGATCAGCGCATCGATCAGTGCCCGCCTGCGTTGGTATTGCTGCAAAGAGAGCGAATCCATCCCGGCAAGAACGGTGCGCATATCCTGAGTCGAGCTGTCCTCCGGTGCGCTAACCTGCCGGGCAAGGGCGAGGGAGGGGAAGGTCAGTAGCAGCGCCAGCGTCAGCAGCAGTGGCAGTCTGGTGTGCGGGCGTTCCGGTATGTGTGCTGAAAAGTTCATAGTCTTGGGTCTTTTGAGTCGCTCCCGATTTCCCTTGCCCGGAGCATTTTTCTATGACAGAATCAGATAAAAGCCGTTTATAGTGAGCCGGTAATTCTGGGGGTGAAACGTCTGCTGTCAGGCGTTTGTTCCTGCAGGTATTCCGGCGGGCTGTAGCGAAACAGCCCGAACAGGTCATTTCCCGGAATCGAGCTGCCGATACAGGTTGACCATTTCGATTGCTGCGAGGGCGGCCTCTGCGCCTTTGTTGCCGCTTTTGCTGCCGGAGCGTTCAATCGCCTGTTCGATGCTGTCGCAGGTGAGGACGCCGAAGGTGACCGGTGTTCCGCTCTCCAGGCTCACCTGCGCAATACCCTTGGCAACCTCACCGGCGATGTAGTCAAAATGCGGTGTGGCACCTCGGATCACTACGCCGAGGCAAATGACGGCATCATAGCGCCCGGTCTGCACCAGTTTGCGCGCTGCCATGGGTATCTCGAAACTGCCGGGGACCATGGCCACATCGATTTGATCACCAGCGACACCGTGGCGTTCCAGGGTGTCGGTTGCTCCTTCCAGTAATTTGCTTCCCATAAAATCATTCCAGCGCGAAAGCACGATGGCGATGCGCATGTTATCCCCGACAAGGTTTCCCGAAAAACGCGTCATATCTGACTTCTCCTGATTTTTTGTTGAACCGGGCGCTCGTTTCACACGGCGCCGCTTCCAAACCGTAAGCCTGCGAAATCACACGAGGCGTAAGCATCTGCGCCCTCGTTACAGGGGAGACAAAAAATCGAAACCCTCGCGACGTAATCTTTTGCCGCCGTGTCAGGTTCCATTGCGGCATTGAGTGGATAAAAAAATCTCATGCCCCCGGGGAACATCACTCACTCCCGGCACAACCAGCGAGCCGTGCGGTGGGTTTGCTCCCCATCTGATCGGTGTCGAGATGCAACGCGTGTTGCATCTTTTCTGCTTTGGTCTGCAAATAGAAATGGTTCTCCGGCCGGGCCGGCACCTCGTGGGCAACGCGTTCAACCACGGTGATGCCGCATTCCTGCAAAGCCCGGACTTTTTCCGGATTATTGCTCAAAAGGCGCACCGTGCTGATGCCCTGTTCGCGCAGCATGGCTGCGGCCACGGCGTAATCACGCTGATCCGGCAGAAAGCCGAGGCAGAGATTTGCCTGCACCGTATCCAGCCCCTCGTCCTGCAGAGCGTAGGCTTGAATTTTATTCGCCAGACCGATGCCGCGCCCTTCCTGGCGCAGATACAGGATCAGGCCGGAGCCATTTTCCGCGATGCGCTGCATGGCGCTCTGCAGTTGCTCGCCACAGTCACAGCGCAGAGAACCCAGGGCGTCTCCGGTCAGGCATTCTGAGTGCAGGCGCACGAGCGGCGCCTCGGGCAGCGGGCCGTGATTGAGAGAGAGATGTTCCCGCCCGCGTGCATCGCTATAGGCTGTGGCGGTGAAGTGGCCGTATCGCGTGGGCAGCGCAGAGCTGGCGACGCGCCGGATGATGTGGCCTTCCCTTTGTTGCAGAACTCTGTTCACCAGTGCCTCGATGGTGATGATCAGCAGATCGTGTTCAGCCGCAAAGCGGGTAAGCTCAGGCAATCGGGCCATGGTGCCGTCCGGCGACATAATTTCGCACAGCACTGCAGCCGGCTGGAGCCCGGCAAGACGGGTGAGCTCCACGCCCGCTTCCGTATGCCCCCGTCGGGCCAAAACACCCTCCGGATGCGCGCGCAGGGGGAAAATATGCCCGGGCATGGCGATATCCTCGGCTGTGCTCTCCGGGTTGATCAACACCTGGATGGTGCGCGCCCGGTCACGCGCGGAGATGCCCGTCGTCACACCTGTGCGGGCTTCAACAGAGACGGTGAACGGGCTGGTATAGGCCGAGGAGTTCCTGGCCTGTGAAACCATCATCGGGATTTTCAGCCGGTCCAGCGTACTGCCGGGCAGGGCGACGCAGATCAGCCCGCGCGCGTGTTGCGCCATAAAGTTGATCATCTCACCTGTGGCGAACTGAGCAGCGATGACCAGATCCCCCTCATTTTCCCGGTCTTCATCATCAACGACGATGATCGGTCTGCCTGCCTGCAGCACCTGCAGGGCTTCGTCTATCGTATTCAGTTTCGATGTGGTCATGATAAGCTCCAGAGTCGTGTTGCTTTCGGCTGATTGATTCATGCACGAATGTTCCTGAGTGCTGTGAGGGTCAAGTCGTACCATCGCGCTGGCGGCCCCCAACTGCCACAGCTTCTGCCGCTGCATCCTATGCCGGCAGTTATGCTCAATCCCGCTCATCCCGCACGATGAGAGGAAAAGCCTGCGGGTATCCAGTTTACTCAGCAAACCGTGCTTGGCCCAGATCCCAGCATCCGTCATTCCGGCCCAGCGAAGCGCGGTGCCGGAATCTCATCTTTTCGGGCACGTGCTTCAGTCCGGGGGATTCCGGTCTTCCCCTGCGGGGAAACCGGAATGACGGTTCTGGTGCAGGCACGTGCTATTGTCAGGCGGTCAGCTTTAAAAGATGTAACCGTGCCGAGTTAAGTGGATAACCAGATGAAAAGCCAGATAATCGTTGTTTACCTTCCAACTGGCCGGGCTGGACTCATGCAAAACCGTGTTGCTTTAAAAAATTTTCATCGATGGAACCACGCGCCGCAAGCAGCTTTTCGATGTATTTGCCCAGGATATCCACCTCGATATTGACCCGGTAGCCGGGCTGTTTTTCAGGCAGAATGATATGCGCCTGTGTATAGGCGACGAGCATGACGCTGAAGGTGCTGTCATCGACATCGACGACGGTCAGGCTGACGCCGTCAAGGGCGATGAAACCTTTGGGCACGATGTAATGCAGCAGGTCGGGCTCTGCCGCAATGGTCAGCCAGAGACTGTCTTTCTCCACCCGTTTGCTCCTGAGAATCCCGGTGCCGTCGATGTGTCCCTGCACGAAATGTCCGCCCATGCGTTGCGAGGGCAGCAGAGCACGCTCGAGGTTGACGGGCGAGTTTTTCTTCAGAAACCCGAGGTTGGTGCGCTGCACGGTTTCAGGAGCCAGACCGGCAGTGAAAAAATCGTCTCCGCGGGTCACCACGGTCAGGCATGTGCCATTGACCGCAATGCTGTCGCCGGGACGGGCGTCACTGGTGACTTTCTGCGCTGCGATGGCCAGGTGCACACCTTCGCCGCTCCGGCGCAGCTCTTTGACAGTCCCGATCTCTTCGATGATACCGGTAAACATGAGCCTGTCCTTTTTACTTTATTTTACGACCAGTCCTTTAATCAGAAAGTCCGGGCCGAGTTGTTCGATGCTGGTGTCTCGCAGGCATGCCGCCTGTTGCAGGCGGGCAAAGCCGTTGCCCCCAACTGCGCCCGGTGCCTGTTCTCCGCCGATGACTATCGGCGCAAAATATGCGAGCAGTTCATCGATGAGCCCGGCCTGGAAAAAACTGCCCAGTACGGCAGCGCCGCCCTCCACGAGAATCGAGGTCAGACCGCGTTTGCCGAGAAACTGCAGCAGCGGAAGCAGGCTGACACGGCCCTGCTCGTCTGCTGGAAAGCCCTCAACCTGTACGCCCTTCTGCGCAAAGGCCCTTTGCCTTTCAGCAGTCAGGGGGCTGGTTGTGGCAAGCAGGGTTTGCGCGACAGAGGTATCGAGAACCCGGGCTTTGATCGGCGTGCGGCCGGAGCTGTCCAAAATCACCCGCAATGGCTGAGTCGCGGTTTCGGTGCTGCTGCGGCATGTCAGCAAGGGATCATCGGCGATCACGGTTCCGACTCCTGCGAGAATAGCATCGACACGGCTGCGCAGGCGGTGGCCGTGCTCGCGCGCCTCGTCGCCGGTGATCCACTGGCTTTCGCCACAGCGTGTGGCGATCTTGCCGTCGAGGCTGGCAGCGAATTTACCAAATACCCACGGGCGACCTGTTTTTTTATAGTGGAAATATCGCCGGTTGAGCTGCTCGGCCTGCTCGCGGCACAGCCCTTCATGAACGGTGATCCCGGCTTCGAGCAGGCGCTTGTGCCCGCTGCCGAGTACGCGTTCGTCACTGTCCTGCACGGCATAATACACCTCTCTGATGCCTGCTGTGATGATCGCCTCGGTGCAGGGCGGTGTTTTGCCGAAATGGTTGCAGGGCTCGAGAGTGACGTACATGGTCGCGCCTGCCGCTGACTGGCCTGCTGCCTGCAGCGCCACGACCTCAGCGTGTTCGCTCCCGGCCCGGCGGTGGTAGCCCTCAGCGATGATCCGGCCATCACGGACGATGACCGCGCCCACAGCCGGATTGGGGCTGGTGCGGCCCTCGGCTTTTTGCGCAAGCTCGAGAGCCCTGTGCATGAAATGCTGGTTTTGCTCCATGTGCTGCAGATTTTCCATGGGTACGATGCCGGGTGTGGATTCCCGCGGTCATGCTCAGGCCGCCAGCGGTGCTTCGAACGATCCCGTTTGGTTTATCGATGTACGTTCCGAAAAGGGAATCCCGGTGCAGTTGAAAGCTGCACCCGCAAAGTAATCTGGGATACCGTCAAAAATCACGACGGGCTTTTTTTCAGACTTTGGATAAAAGACATCCCATCCGCCTCTTCGCGTTGCTGCGGCTGCAATGACACTGACAGGCGCCATCCCGGAGAGGACGACAAAACGGCTTTTTTGATTTTATGGATTATGCCTCGGGGGGGAGTAGAGCGGTTCGCAGGTACGGTTGTGCGGAGGCCGGGCTGGAAATATCCGGGTGAGAACCCTTGTTGCGCCGCTCACCGTGGTATAAACTGGGAAAGACGCAATGCGGGCCTCATCGATCAGCAGGCCGGGCAGAAATACCGCGGCACGCAGGCATACTTTACGTGCACTCCAAGCCCTGTCCCTCCCGGTTAACTCGGGATGCGGACACAGGCCGGCGGAGGCAGTAAAC
>DRLW01000527.1 GCA_011375275.1 Bacteroidota bacterium | reverse complement strand
TGCATGTGTAAACGTATCTGTTCAGCGATTATTCTTCGTCAGTGAGTCTTGCTGACTCTGCATAAAAACGCTCAACGCATTCTTTGAAAAAACCAGCGTTCCGCGCATGGAAAGACGGAATACAGGCTTTTTTATTTTTTTCAAAAAATCAGGGAGACGGGCATAAACCCGTCTCCCCACTCAGGGCAAATATCGGCACACCCTTTTCTCAGGGCTTACTTCATCAGAACCATACGGCGGGTCAGATGCACATCGCCGGCCTCGAACTGCAGCAGGTAGATGCCGCTGGCAACCTGCCGGCCGTTGTCATCAACCCCAAGCCACTGCACGCTGTGAATGCCGGCTTCCAGAGATTTATCGACCAGCGTGCGGACGTTCTGCCCGAGGACATTGTAAATCCGCAGGGTCACCTTGCTGTTGACCGGCAGACTGAAGCGGATCGTCGTCGATGGGTTGAACGGGTTCGGGTAGTTCTGCTCCAGGGCAAAGACTTCCGGCAGAATCGAATCCGTGCCATCGACGCTGGTGACAGTCTGGTCAACATCGACATCAACGCTGGCAGGCATGTTACCGCTTTCGAGGGTAATCGGTTCGGCTTCGTTTTCATTCTCGCCACCGTACCAGGCAGTCTGCATCCCAGCCCCGCTGATGCGGATTTTATAGGTGCCGGCTGGCAGGTCATCCATGCTGTACGAGCCATCGGAACCGGTCACAGCCGAAGCAGCGATGCCGTTTTGGCCGACCGCGAAAACCACGGCACCATGCACACCCTCACGGCGCTGGCTGTTGCGCCTGCGCACGACACCACGGATGCGGTACGGACCCTGTTCAGCTTCGGCCAGGGCAAAATCGATCCCGCCGATTTCGTCGTCTGCATTGACCTGCAACCGCTGCGCGCTGTCCCAGTTGATCGCATCATCATAAAACTCGCCGAGATAACCCGATGCCCACGCGAAGACAACGTACTCACCCGGCTTGAGACTGGTGATGCGGTAATTCCCGAACGGGTCAGTGACATCGAAATGCGCCGGGCCAGGAACGACAGGGATGGCCACAACAAAGGCAGCGGCAATCGGGCTGCCGTCTTCAGCCGTCGCACTGTCTGCTTCGGTCATCACAACACCGGTGATGGTCCCGAAGCGGGTCTCGAACTTCGGCAGATAGACATCGATGCCTTCCGTGGTCTGAGAGTCGGTCACCGCAACCGGCGTGGCCTCTTCGCGCGTATCAACACCATCGTAGAATTTATTGTCGTATCCACGCAGGCTGACATACACCAGATACTCTCCCGCGGGCAGGCCTTCGACGATGTAATTGCCGGACCGATCCGAGAAAGCATGGCGCTTCACACCCAGCTCTTCAGACCAGACGGTAACACCGGCGCCAGCCAGCGTGCTGCTCGAATCCTCGGCAGAATAGACCGTCCCCGCAATGGCGCCGCCCTTGAGCAGCGTAAAATCGATGCCGCTGACTTCCTGCGCAACTTCGACTTCGACAAGCGTGGCTTCATGAACTGAACCCGCTTCCTGCCAGTATTCCGGCAGATATCCGCGCGCCGTTGCCCGAACAAAATAGGCTCCCGGTGCGATGGCTTCAAAAATATAGTTCCCTGAGGAATCTGTTCGGGTTTTATATACGCCACGCTGCCAGTCCGCCCGGTTCGGGCGTGTACTAGTGTTCGCAGTATCCGGGGTGACGACACCACGATCCAGATAAGCGAGGACCAGAGCATTGGCGATTGGAGCGCCGCTTTCCTGATCGACCACACTCCCCGCCAGGCTGCCGAGACGTTGAAGATCAAAATCGATCCCCGTCGTATGGGCATCTTCCTCAACCTGTACCGGTGTCGCTTCTTCAAAGCTGGAAACGCCATCATAATATTGTCCGGCATACCCGTGCGCAATCACGCGTACGAGATAAAATCCCGCTGCCGGCACACCGACGACATAATTACCGTTTTCGTCTGTCACAGAACGCCGGATCGGATGGCGGCCGCGGCGATCGCCGACGAGATTATAAACCTGCACCAGCGCCCGGGCAACCGGAGACTCATCCGCAGCGTCGCGAACCGTTCCGCTGATCGCGCTGCTCGGCGCAAGGGAGAAATCGATATCGCTGATGGTATCCGGCGGCGAAGTTGTCAGCAATGTGGCTTCCAGCAACGTACCGGCATCATCGTAAAACTCGCCATCATAACCGGCTGCTTTGGCAAAAACCGAAAAGGTGCCCTGCGGCAGCGAGCGGATGGTGTAATTCCCGTTTTCATCGGTCAAGGCATGGCGGGAGAAAGCGCGATCGTGCCTGCGGCCGGCGTCGTTGTTGCCGCCGGAGGTCACCAGCGTCGCTGTGACCAGGGTATGGCCAAGAGGCGTGCCCGTACTGTCTTCCACGACAGTACCGGTGATCGCAGCACCGTGCCCGAGGGCAAGATCGATGCCGGTCACTTCCTGGTTTTCAGCGACCTGAACCGGCAAAGCCTGCTGCAGGAAGGTCGCATCATCATAATATTCCGGGAGATAATTGCGCGCTGTGGCATAGACGACATACAGTCCCGGGATCAGTTTTTCAGCCAGATAATTGCCCTGGTCGTCTGTAACCGCACGCTTGCTCCAGCGGATGTGCCCCAGCCGCTGCACCAGAACGTGCGCACCGGCAATCGGCTCCCCGCTGTTCTCGTCCGTAATGGTACCGGCGACCGACCCGGTGGGCAGATCGCTGACCGTCACACGGGCAAAACCGCGATAAATCGCATTGTCGATATCGACATAAGCAACCACCACGCCCTGGCCTTTGTTCTGACCTGCGTAAAAGGTGCCGTCTGCGTCGATCTTGCCCAAATCCTCGGGCTCAACCGCCCAGCGAATATTATCGATACGGAAATTGGAATTGTCCCGGGCTATGGCGCTGACGTTGAACTTCTGGCTGTCGCCTGGAGGAACGATCGCATCGAGAGGAGTGACCACGATGCGAATCAGAGGCGGGTTCGGATTGCCGATGACCACCTGAGCTTCGCCGTAGTAGCGCACGCCCCGGGCCATCATAGAGGCAACGACTTTTGCCTCGCCGGACTGATTGCCGGCCTGAAAAAAGCCGTCCTCGGAAATCTTACCCAGGGTGTCGGGGTAAACCGTCCACTTGAACTCAGAGTACTCGATCGCGTTGCCCTGGTTATCGTACAACTGGGCTTCGAACTGATAGCCATCACCCGGCTCGATTTTCACCTTTTCAGGGCGAACCATGACGGAATAATTTGCGCCCCCGCTTCCTGGTTGCGCACTCACGACGCCTGCCGCAAGCAGCAGGGCCATGATTCCTGCCGTTAACCATCTCAATCTGTTCATAACGTGCTCCTTCTTTTAAATGTGCAGTGCTATGGTGCAGTTTGTTGTTCATCCTTGTTTCCGCTCATACGAGCGTCCTTCACGTTACCACATCCTGATCTCAGTGAAACACTGTCCCGGATTCACCGAGCAGGTTACGCGCCCTTTCAGAAACGGCACAGGCAAAATCCAGTGCACGTGTTGCTCCAGCCTTTTCACCTGCATCATTCATAAGCGCACTAAGAGCTGGTTCTTCAGAATAATGCCGGCCCATGCGTGCGAGTTCATCTTAGTTGCTTCGGTTCACCTCCTGTTTTTTTCAGCGATTTTGCAGAGCTTTTTTAGCAAATTCAATTCCGACATCTGCGAGTTCATAAGCCAGGGCGTAACGGCTGCGGGCCAGCATATCACGAGCCTGCCGGCGCATTTTTTCCGCGTTCAGCAGCATTTCGCGCATAAACGGTGTTGCCTGCTGACCGGCCATCAAATCCGTCGCTTCTGCAAGAAGCTGCTCAAGACGGCGCACCTGATTCTCAGCCGTCAAACGGTTGCGCCGGCTGGCATCCCCCCGGCGGCTGCGCTCAGCCTGTGACAAAAAACGCTGCGCGACGAGAATTTTCTGCAGTGCGATGCGCTGCCGGCCCTGCTCGATATCATTCTCGGCCTGCTGGCGAAAGCGATCAGCCATACGCACGAGATCACCTGCCTGCGCGTTCTGCGCCCCCTGCAGCACATCGCTGGCGAGCTCGATGTCGATTTTCAAGTTGCGCAACTCCTGATCGATACGCTGCCGGGAAGCAGGGCCTGCTCCTCTATCACGGAAAAGGGTGTTCAGAAAACCGCGCGCCAGGTTCAAATGCAGGCGAGCCGATTCCGGGCGGCCGTTTTCCACCGCTGTACGGGCACGGGCAAGGCTTTGCTCCGCCCTGGTCAGCATGGTGCGCAGGCGCGGATCGCTCTGTGTGTTCTGGCGCTCCCGCGCTGTCTGAATCATACTCTGGATGGTTTCATATTCCGCGCGCAGGCTGTTGATGTCTGCCGGGCTGTTTTTTGAAGCAAGATCAAAAGCACGCAGCATCAATTTTATGGCAGAATTATAGTGGGAGAGTGCCATGGCGCGATTGCCGGAATTGAGAGAAGTTTCTGCGAGATGGGCCTGGCGCATGGCTTGCTCGTAGATGGCGTGAGCCGCTTTGTTTTTCGAGGCCTCGATGGCCGCACGAGCCCGTTCTGCCATGGTTTGAAAGCGCGCTTTCTCACTGCTGTAGTCCACGGATTGGGCTGAGGTCATACCGCCGTAATCCAGCGCTTTCTGGGCCAGTGAAATCGCCACGCGATAGTACTCCATAGCCTGAACAAAATCGCCCCGGTGCGCGGCTCTTTCCGCATCCTGGCGGTTGCGCCTGGCCCGCTGCAACAGGCGCTCGATGTCTGTGCTGCGCATCCCGGGCCTGATATTTTCCGCACGGCGCATCAGCTCATCCAACTGGCTCACCAGACGGCGAACCGGGTTCTGCAACGCCAGGCCGAGAGCTTTGTTGATCAGCGCAGTCGCCTGATCGATGACGCCCTTCGCCTGTGTCAGCCGGTTTTCGCGTGCCAGTTGTACAGCCCGCTTGTACAGCTTGTCGGCTTCCTCCAGGAAACGCTTCGCCTGCTCATTGGGAAACTGGCGCAGCAACTCGCTGGCAGCAGTGATCCTCTGCTTGAGAACGCGCAAGTCACGGTTGATCATGCGTGGTGACATGGTACCGCCCTGCTGCTGGGCCTGTAACTCAGGGACAGGAACAGACACGGCAAAGCCGGCAAGCAACAGAATGAGCGAAAGAATGTATGGAATTCGTTTTTTCATTTGGTCCCGAATCATTTACAAATTACCGCTTCACGCCAGCGGCGGGGCATAGCATCTGGTTAGCCACTTCACTCAGCACGGCTGCGCCTTTTCAACCAGACCGGCTGACAACAGCACATGCCTGCACCAGAATCGCTTCTCCTGTCAGCAATCGGTATGCCAGGCAGACAGGCCGGCTGAACAGCAGGCATCATCTTCCTGTTTTTTAAAAAGAAAGCACGTGGGAAGATCAAAGATGCACAGCGAGCGGGCGTACCTTCAGGTACAATCTATTTTTTTCTGTACAGTAGGGTACGTCCCGCAGCTCATTCCCAGCCGCCGAAGCGCTCCATCATCGAATACAGTTTACGGCGGGTGATGCCGAGCAGCTTGGCTGCGCGGCTCTTGTTGCCGCCTGCTTTCTCGATCGCCCGCTGAATCAGTTTTTTCTCGACATCTTCCAGGTTGATACCTTCATCGGGAATTTCAAACAAGGTGGGTGGTTTCTTTTCATCGCGCAGATAAGGGGGCAGGTCTTCGATGGTTATCGGCCGGTCGCC
>DRLW01000526.1 GCA_011375275.1 Bacteroidota bacterium | reverse complement strand
TGGTCGTTTCTTCTGTGTTCATCAGGCGGTAGTCCTCATTACGTGTTTCGTTCAGCACATTCTGGCTCATAACATGTTAAATTTATGAATCCGGAAACTTTTTTATCCTGAAAAATTCATAAACTCAGAAATTCCCCACAACAAGTAGTTGATTATAATTGAGTTGCTCGATCTGATCCCCGGGTATCCAGTTTTTCTCAGCAAAACGGGCCTGCTCCGGTTGCCGGCATCTGCATTCCGGCCAGGCGAAGCGCGGTGCCGGAATCTCATCTTTTCGGGCACGTGCTTCAGTCCGGGAGATTCCGGTCTTCCCCTGTGGGGAAACCGGAATGACGGTTCTGTGGCAGGCACGTGCTGTTGTCAGGCAGTCTGGTTGAAAAGATGCAACCGTACTGAGTTAAGTGTATAACCAGAAATCAGATCAACAATAGAGTCGATTTTTCAGTTTTCCCGTTACCCTGCCTCAGGCACTCACTCTGTGAATAAACCGGGGCAGCAAGCATAGCGCGAAATTTACTAATAGCGCCGGCAAGTTACAAGGATAAATTTTTTCTGCCATAACCCGATTTGTGCTCTCTTGAGAGCGTTACGCAAGGGCAGGCGGGATAACCGAATAAATTACTGCCGGCTGGCCTGTCGTTATCACTGTATGTTGATCATTTGGTTGAACAACATATTTTCAACTTTGTGGATTTTTCAGGCTATCTCGCTCCGTCCTGCTTCGTCGTACTGCGCTTTCTGAAAACCTTCTCGAAGCGGTCGTCACGCACTTTTTTACCGCCATCACCTGTTTTCAGCTCGGTTGTAAACATGACTTTTTTCGGTGGCAGACACACCTCATCATTGCAGGCCTGGTAACCGAACTGGCCTGTGAGGCTGAGAGTGCTTTTCTCTTTTGCAGTGGCAGGGATTTTCACGCGCAGACCGACGAGTATCTTCTGCTCGTAAACTGCCATGGGGTCAGCGGAGAAAGCGAATTTTTTCAGTTGTGCTTTCGGCCAGATCGTTTCCACGAGTTCGAAGCTGCTGTCTGTCAGAGTGACTGTGCTGGGGATGATGTATTCTTCCAGCGGTTTGTCCGAGTTGATATGCCAGCCGCCTGTGATCGTAACAACTAGCAGAACGTCGAGGGTGTCACCGGGCTGTACGGCACTCTGTGCCGGCACAGAGTGTATTTTAACCAGCTCTTCACCGGCAGGTTGGCTGAAAGCCTGAGGTGCCAGGGCCAGGAAGAACAGAAGCATATAATTGATGGGAGCCTGAAAACGGGGCAGGACAGCTTTGCGGGCTGCCGGCCACTGCAAGAGCATTTTACCTCCGGTATAATCTGTAAAAATCATAAATATTGAAAAGGTCGGCTGACCCCGCTTTTCTCGCGGGATACGATTTTCATGAAGAAAACTGGATAAATGCAGCGCGAACGTACGTAAATTTAACTGCTTTTTCAAGGAATTTAGACCGCGTTCTTCATGAATATTGCAGATGAACTGCAGATGCCTGGATGATGAAAAAAAGTTTCCGGTATGACAGGTTTTATAAGTCTTTTATAACCAAGTTTTTATCTTATCATAGCCCGGGTATTCAGCTTACTCAGCAAATCAGGCCTGCCCCGGATATCGTCATCTGTCACGCCGGCCAGGCGAAGCGCCGTGCCGTAATCTCATCTTTTCTGGCCCGTGCCTGAGTCGGGGGATTCCGGTCTTCCCTGCGGGGAAACCGGAATGACCGTTCTGGTGCAGGCACGTACTGTTGTCACGCTATCTGGTTGAAAAAATGTAACCGTGCTGAGTTAAGCGGGTAACCAGACGCCACACCACTCCAGCGGTGTGACGCATCTGCCGACGCTCCCACGTCACAGCACTCAATCCGATCGACCGGCACACTCCGCGCCAAACAACTGCGGGAACAGGAGTGACGGTTCTGGTGTGCGCAGGTATTGTGGCCAGCCAGCATGGCGTGTTGTCTCACACGCGCGTAGCATTGGCAGGAACTCTGTCACTATTTCACGCCTGCTGGTCGGGTTTGGCCGGGGGTTTTTTTTGTAATTCTTTGTTTTGTAATGAGTTGTGTCCTGTTTCTTTTTGTGGTATAACTCTTGCTCATAGCAGGCGGAATCAGTGTCTCCTGCGCATGGATTCCGGCATATCTGTCGTGAAGCGTTGTTTTATCCCGTTTTGTTCGGAAACCAGCGCTCCGCGTACGGAGAGTCGAGGTGATTGAAAAATTTTGTCGCTGAAATGCTTTTTGTAATTTACTGATAAAAAACAGGCAAGCCTGGATTTCAGGTTATGAACGAACCGCGAAAAGCCATGCTGCAGGAGCCTGACCGTTAAGCGGGTTCCCGGCATCGGGAACACAAGCTGATCCCTATCGAACCACATAAATTAACATAGATGAGGCCTCCCATGACAGAAAACAAAAAAACAGACGAACGTGATGAGCCAGGGCATGTCGATTTTGATATTCCCCAGGTGCTCCCTGTTCTGCCGCTGCGGAACACGGTGATTTTTCCTCAGCAGATTTTGCCGCTGCAAGTCGGGCGGGAAAAATCTCTGGCCGTGGTTGAGCACGCAGAAGCCGGCAACAACCTGATGCTGGTCGTGGCGCAGAAGCAGGCTGAAGAAAACGATCCCACACCTGAGGATTTGTATCGCTGGGGAACGATTGTTCAGATCATGAAAGTCTTCCGCATGCCGGATGGCACACAGAGCGTGATGGTGCAGGGGTTGCACCGCGCCCGAGTTCTGGATTTTGTCGAAACAGAGCCTATAATGAAAGTTGCAGCGCAGGCTGCCAGCGAAGATGATATCGAAGGCATGGATGTCGAGGCGATGATGGCCAACCTGCGCAATCTTTTTCAGCAGACGGCTGACCTTGCGCCCTACCTTTCGCCGGAGCACACCATGCTGGTGATGAACACCGAGGAGCCGGCCCGGCTGGCGGATTTCATCGCCTGGAATCTCAATGTTTCTATCGATGACAAGCAGAAAGTACTGGAGACCGTCGATGTCCGGCAGCGCCTGGAAGCCGTCACGCTGATGCTGACTAAGGAGTTGCAGATTCTCGAGCTGGGTAGTAAAATTCAGAGCCAGGTACAGGGCGAAATCTCCAAAAACCAGCGTGAGTATTACCTGCGCGAGCAGTTGAAGGCCATCAGGCGTGAGCTCGGTGAAGAGGAGGATGAGCACTCCTCGGAAATCAACGAGCTGCGCAAGAAAATGAAGCAGGCAAAATTGCCCAGGGATGCGCAGAAGATCGCAGAGAAGGAACTCGAACGCCTGTCACGCATACCACCGGCGGCAGCCGAGTACACGGTTTCGAGAACATATCTGGACTGGTTGATCGAGTTACCCTGGTCGAAGACGACAAAGGATAATCTGGATGTATCGCGCGCGCAGGAGGTTTTGGATGAGGATCATTATGACCTCACCAAAGTGAAAAAGCGCATTCTCGAATATCTCGCTGTACGCCAGTTGAAAAAGGATATGAAGGGACCGATCCTGTGCTTTGTCGGCCCTCCGGGAGTCGGTAAAACCTCTCTCGGAAAATCGATCGCCCGGGCTATGGGGCGTGAGTTCGTGCGCATCTCCCTGGGTGGTGTACACGACGAAGCCGAAATCCGCGGCCACCGGCGGACGTACATCGGCGCATTGCCTGGCCGGATCATCCAGAGTCTGAAAAAGGCGGGGAAAAATAATCCGGTTTTCATGCTCGATGAGATCGATAAGATCGGGCAGGACTTCCGCGGTGATCCGAGCAGCGCCCTGCTCGAAGTTCTCGACCCGGAGCAGAACCACTCTTTTTCTGATCACTATCTCGAGGTGCCTTTCGACCTGTCCAAGGTGATGTTCATCGCCACTGCGAATGTGGCTGAAACCATCCAGCCGGCGCTGCGAGACCGCATGGAGCTGATCGAAATTCCCGGTTATACCGAGGAAGACAAGATTCACATCGCGCGCGAGCACATCATTCCGAAACAGCTCGAAGGGCATGGCCTGAGCGCAGATGACGTTGAAATTACCGATGGCGCGCTGAGAAAGCTGATCATGGCTTACACCCGTGAGGCAGGCGTCCGCAACCTCGAACGCGAGATCGCCAACCTGTGCCGCGGCGTTGCCCGTCGCATCGTCGATGGTGAAAAGGAGAAAAAAGTGATCACAGAGGATGATCTGCATGCGTATCTCGGTGCGGAAAAATATTACTTCGATGTGCGCGAGCGGGTTTCGCGTACCGGTGTCTCCACCGGCCTGGCCTGGACGCCGGCAGGCGGCGATATTCTCTTCATCGAAGCGACGAAAATGCCGGGGAAGGGGCGGTTGACGCTGACAGGGCATCTCGGGGAAGTCATGAAGGAGTCTGCACAGGCAGCGCTCTCCTTTATCCGTTCCAAGGCTGAGATGTTCGGTCTCGCTCCTGATCTTTTCGAGAAGTATGACCTGCACGTGCATGTTCCGGCTGGCGCAATCCCAAAAGACGGCCCGAGCGCGGGTGTCGCCATCTTCGTTGCGCTGCTGTCGGTGTTGCAGGATCGCGTTGTCGCTAACGACGTGGCTATGACCGGTGAGATTTCTCTGCGGGGGCTGGTGTTGCCTGTCGGCGGCATCAAGGAGAAGGTGCTGGCAGCACGCCGTGCTGGTATCGACAAGGTGATTTTGCCGGAGAAAAACCGCAAGGACCTCGAGGATATCCCTGAGCATATCCGCGAATCGATGCAGTTCTATTTTATTCATGAGATGGAAGAGCTGCTCGAGCTGGTTTTTCTCAAACACAACAGTTCGCCCCCTGCCAAAAAGCGCAGCAGCCGCAAAAAAAACAAGGCTGGTGAAGAGAACGTCAGCAATGTCGAAGTCATCGCTTGATACAGCGTATCTCATTTCAGCCCCGGCGGAGAGTTTTCCGTGCCGGGGCTTTTTTTATGGCTTTTGCTCAAATGGTGAGGACGTTTTGTCTTTTTGAGGAAGAGAAACACAAGCAGGTATGCTGCGGAATATCCCCCTATTTTTCTCGCGCAGAGTTGCGGGGTACGCAGAGTTTTTTGTTTTTGGCTTTTGGGGAGGGTGGAGACCTGCATTTTGTCGTTGGAATCGTGTGAAATTGGCGACTTTTGGGTACGATGAATCTTGCGCTGCTAATGTATCGTGATGCGGCATTTGTAATCTTTTTATCTCGCGCGGAGTCGCAGAGCACGCAGAGTTTTTTGGGGGCTTTTTGTGATGGTGGGGGCCTGACGTGCATCCCTATAGCTGCGGCTAAAATATCCACGGTCGTTCTCTGGCTGGTCACAGCCTCGAGTCCCGCGGCCTCAGTGAAAGCCGGTTCATCATTGCTCTTGTGAAATTGCTCATCTATGGTTATACTATACGTTTATTTTTTATTCGCAATTTCCTGTGCATCCCGATTGATTCATAAACAAGCGCGCCTTGCACGGTAAAGTTATGAATTTTTCCGGCTATTGCCTGCCGGATGAACTGGCAGAGACGCCATGCTTCACACGCAGGGTGCAGAAGCAGGAGCGTACAGCCTGGGGGAGTTCATGCGGTGTTTTCCCGCGCAGGCAGGGCAGCCATTGAAGCACCAACGAATAAAAGTTTTTCAGATCAGCGAAAAGAAAGAACGCATGCAGAAAAAAGTATGGAGCGGCCGGGTCAGTGGTTCGGTCAGCCAATTGATGGAAGAGTACAGCCGTTCGACAGAGACGGATCATCTGATGTGGCGCGAGGATATTGCGGTAAACCGGGCCTGGGCTGCGGAGCTGGCTCACATCGGTGTTTTTACCCCTGATGAGCTGGAGTGTATAGGCGAGGCCCTGGCTACAATTGAACAGGAATTTTCGAATGATCAGTTTACGTTTTTGCCCTCAGATGAGGATATCCACGTTGCCATCGAGCGTCGCCTGACCGAGCTTGCGGGTGCGGCTGGTGCGCGCATCCACACGGGGCGCAGCCGTAACGACCAGGTCGCCACCGATGCACGGCTGTGGATCCGGCGTATGGCCGGGGACTGGCGTGAGGCTCTGCTCACCCTGCAGACAACCCTGCTGGCCCGGGCCGAAGAGCATGTCGATACCGTCCTGCCCGGCTACACTCACTGGCAGCAGGCCCAGCC
>DRLW01000525.1 GCA_011375275.1 Bacteroidota bacterium | reverse complement strand
TCGAGTAAAACGACAGCTCCCTGTTGCCGCTGGAGTCGTACAAGTCGAAGCGGCTTAAAAACTCTTTTTCCCGGATTTCAGCTATCCTGCCCCAGGGCACGAATTTTTCACTGCCCGGCAGGGGGAGCTGCTTCCTCAGTCCGCGCTCATCTGCTGTCAGCACGGAAAATGTGTTAGGAACATAAAACAGCGACAGGAGCACGAAAAAGATGAACACAGCAACGACCCACGGATCCGCGTTCTGCTGGTAGCTCATCACCCCGGCAAAAGAAAAAAGCAGGATGCCGGCGATGATGATAATTTTGTAGATCAGGGGATACGTGAATGTTTGTTTCATAGTTTATTTTTCTGCTTTTCCGGGTATCGTCATCTGTCATTCCGGCCAAGCGAAGCGCAGTGCCGGAATCTCATCTTTTCGGGCACGTGCCAGAGCCAAGGAGATTCCGGTCTTCCCCTGCGGGGAAACCGGAATGACCGTTCTGGTGCTGGCACTTTGGCTGAAAAAATGCAACATTGCTGAGTTAAATGGATAGTCAGATTCTGTTTTTGTATTCATTCACCCTGCGTTTCTGTTCAGGCCGGAGCAGAAACAGCCTTGGTATCCGCGGCGCTTGTGATCCGGATGCCGCGCGTCTGGCCTGGACTGCACTTCGGGAGCAGTGCGAGGAGCTGGGAAAATGCCCATGCCTCACCATGCGGTAAGCGCCGCTCTCTCTTTATCCCGCCCCGGCACGCGTATCAGACTGCACCAGCTCCGAAAGCGTTACAAAGCGATATCCCTGATCTTTCAGGCGCGGGACGATTTCCTGTACCGCCTGAACCGTCTGGCTGCGGTCGAGATTTCTGGTGTTGCCGCCGTCGTGCAGGATGATCAGGCTGCCGGGGCGAACGCGTTTGAGAACGCGGCGGATGATCTTTTTCGTACCCGGCCTGTTCGGATCGCGCGGATAGACATCGCCGACAACGTGACGATATCCCATCTGTTCGACGACTGAGACGGTTTTTTTGGTGAACAGACCCATGGGCGGACGAAAGTACAGCGGCATTCTGCCAGTGACTTCAGAGATGATTTCATGAGTCCGGCTGATTTCTTCGCGGATCTGGCGGACGGGTAAAAACGGCAACATGCGGTGTGACCAGGTATGGTTGCCGATCTCATGCGCAGCCCCGGCGATGCGCCGCGCCAGCTCCGGATTGCGCTGCACATAACGGCCGATGAGGAAAAAAGTTGCCGGCACCTGCTCCCGGTCGAAATAATCCAGCAGACTGCGGGTAAAAGTGGGATGCGGGCCGTCATCAAAGGAAAGAGCGACGATGGGCTTTTCCGTGCGTGCCTGCCAGAAGATGCGTTCGGTCAGGCTGGGGCCGAAACGCTCCAAAGCCAATGTGTGGCTGAGATCACCGAGCAGGGATTGCCAGCGTTCCCCGCCCCAGAGGTGTGTGATGCGCATAACGGTTCCTGTCATGATGTCCTGTTTTTCGCTGTTTCAGCTTTTGGTGTCATGATGATGTCCATACGGTTGAGGTACTCGTCGCGTACGGCGTCGAATTCAGCGATCAGTTGTTTGCGCTGGCGTTTCATGCGCGTGACCAGTTGCTTGTTGGTGAACAGAAAGAAAGAAAACGACAGGCGTTTTTTCTGCTCGCGCAGCCGGGTGACATACGAGAGCGCGTAAAATCCGCTTACCGGCAGGGAGAGGGCATAGGCTGCCGTCCACCATGGATTTGCAAACGTGGCCACGAGCGCGGTTTGCAGCGTGTAGAAAAGCAGAAAGGTCATGCCGCCGCCGAGCAGCAGAGCTGAGAGTATTTTTGTGCGCTCAAAATGAAAACGCCGGCCGATGTTTTCCGAAATCCGATATGGAATATAGTTGTTGATGATGCCATAAAGCGCCGGAATCAGTCCGGGAATCGAGCTGCGATAGGTACGGAAGACCTGCCGCCAGATATCCCGCGCGTTGCTGCTTTCGCGCAGCATGTTGTCTGACAGGCGTAAACGTTTCAGCTTACGCTTATAGGCACCGATGCGTTCCTGCAGGCGTTCCACCCGTTCGGGATCGGTGTTGCGGTAGTACTGCACACACTCGGCGATGGCCTTGCTGATGACGAATTCCTCGCGCCAGGCTTTCTCCCGGCTTTTGCGGTCGGTAAAATCAAAGGTCTTCAGCTCGTCTCGGTAGAGCACTTCGATATCGCGGACAAACTCGTCGAGTTCCTCGTCCTGCACATTCACCGTCAGCTTTTCCAGCTCATGCTGCATGGCGTCGGTCAGGGCGCGGATGGCCTCAAAGCCTTCTTTTTTGTACTGCTCAAAATACGGCTGCAGCTCGATAGCCTCGCCAAAATTGGCCATCACCCGGCTGCGGAAGCGCGAGCGCGAATAAAAATGCAGCCCCACAGGCACCAGCTTGACACCGAGTTTGTAGTCGTTTTTCTCTTCCGTATCCATCAATATGCGCGCCGTGCCGGTTTTCAGACGCTGTACCTTGCGCGCCATATCGCTGACGCCTTCGGGAAAAATGCCGATGGCCTCGCCGCGTTCGAGCACTCGCCGGGCCTCCTCAAAGGTATGCTCGTTTTCCTGCATCTTGTCCGGCGCCTCGTGCTTGCGATAAACGGGAATCACACCGCACTTGCGCAGAAACCAGGCTTTCACAGGGTTGTTGAACAACCCGGCGTGGGCGATGTAGTTCACCTTGCGTTTGGTAATCACGCCTAAGACCAGCGCATCCATGATCGAATTGGGGTGATTAGCGGCGAAGATCACCGGCCCGCGTTTGGGGATGTTCTCCGGCCGGCGCACATCGAGCTTCTGAAAGAAAATCGACAGGGCTACCTTGACCACGACGTAAGACATCCGGTATAAAAACGGACGCTGCTCTTTAAACTCCCGCATTTGCTACCCTCCGGAAACAGTTACCTCATGCTTTGACAGCGACAGCAGCCGTGTGTGCTGTTTCAGCAAAGGTATCATAAAAATGCACTTCCTGCAACAGAATAGTAGCCGAAAGCGATGCGGCCTTCACCCGTACCTCATCTCGTCACACCGCTCCGGCGGTGTTGCACTCACCCAGGATGTACCGCGACATTCATGTCGCGAAGTACGATACATGTCGTTCTTCAGGCTGCTTTCATCTCGTCACACCGCTCCGGCGGTGTGACGCCCCTCCCGACGCTCCAGCGTCGCTGCCACTCAACCCGGTTGAACAAGACTATCCATGCAAAACAAAAACATCCTGTCTCAGACGGGCTCTCACTCCGGCCGGAATGACATGATGGGGGCTTTTTCTTCTCACTACCAGAGAATGAAGGTTTGCTTTTCTACGCTCCACCCGGCAATCGCCCCGGTGATGAAACCACAATTAAACACTCCGCCTGCTCGAGGGTCTGTTGTTGTGGCTTGAGTAAACCCTTCCGGCCCTTATCCCAGTCCCGGCCTGCTGTACGCGGGCGACTGTGACGCCTGTATTCCCTGCTTGCC